>JBJMNM010000030.1:0-2057 GCA_045804305.1 Gemmatimonadaceae bacterium
CGAGGATCCGCGGCTGTTCCGATCCGCGGAGATCCGCGATAGTGCCGTTGAACTGCTTTATCGCGGATCCACGCGGAAACGGCCGCGGATCCTCGCGGAAAACGGCCCGCTCCGAGACGAGCCCGTCTCCGCTCGCCGCCGCCAGCCCCGCGACCCCAAAGTCTTTGCTTTTTTGTGTCGGGGTAGGGTCCGTGCACCATGGCCCCCCGAGCGGCAGTCCTCCGCGTCCTCTGCGTTCCTCCGCGTCCTCTGTGTTCAAGTCGTTGCAGTTCAAGACGCTCCTGACACCTCACGAGCGACCTCGACGAAGTGTACCAACGTCGTCGACGCGCGATCCGCTCGATACGCCAGCACGATCGTCGCCTCGCCGTTCGCCTCCGTGAGCTCGAGCGGTGCGCCACGAGCGGCGGGTTCCGCGGCATCAAGCTCCACTTCGGCAACTCCGGCGTGGACCTGACGAACGCGCGCGACGTGGAGTCGGTGCGACAGGTCTTCCGCGCCGCGAATGAGCGGCACATGTCGATCGTCGTTCACTTCGCGCCGCACGGCACGCCCACTGGCCGCGGCGTCGCGCAGACGTTCGTGAGCCAGGTGCTCTCGGCGGCGCCCGACATCCCGATCCAGATCGCGCACCTCGCGAGCGAAGGCCGCCTCGACGCCAGAGCCGACTCCGCGCTCGCGGTGTTCGCCGAGGCAATCGCCGCGCACGATCCGCGCGTGCAGAACCTCTGGTTCGACGTCACCACCACGGTCACTCCGCAGATCTCCGCGAAGAACGCCGATCTCGTAGCCAGCCGCATCCGCCAGCTCGGCGTGCAGCGCATTCTGTACGGATCGGATACGCCGGACAAGAATCACCTCGCGCCGCGCGAGGGGTGGGAGGCATTCCGCAAGATGCTGCCGTTGACGGAGGAAGAGTTCCGGACGATCGCGACCAACGTGCCGCCGTACGGGCGGTAGCGGCACATTCTTGATTCAGCCTTGCAGTTCTCTGTGCTCTCTGTGTTCTCTGTGGTAAATGCACTTGCCAAGGCCATTTACCGCAGAGGACGCAGAGGACTGCAAGACGAGCAGGGCACTAGCGCTACGCCGGGTCCCGTCGAACCCAAAGCGTTTTCCTTTTCGGTCGCGGGACCGAAGTGTGTGCGCACCGATGCTGGACTGACGTCGTATCCGGCCGTTTCAGCGGCGTCCGCCGCATCCGGATGAACCTCCGTCTGTGGGGCCAGTCTGAGCGCCGGTCACGTGTCCGTGATCTCGACGAGCAGCGGAAAGTGATCCGACGCCGCCCGCACCGCCTCGGGCGTGCGCCGGACCTCACAGTCGCGGAAACGCGACGCGTACTCCACCGGTGTGAAGACGTAGTCCAGCCGAACATGCGGGTTCCAGACGGGAAAGGTGTACCCTGGCTTGCCCTCGAGATCCGCGTGCACCGTGCGCCATGCGTCGG
Source organism: Gemmatimonadaceae bacterium (assembly GCA_045804305.1). Taxonomy (GTDB): domain Bacteria; phylum Gemmatimonadota; class Gemmatimonadetes; order Gemmatimonadales; family Gemmatimonadaceae; genus AG11. Next base: position 1,451 of record JBJMNM010000030.1, read on the forward strand.
CGTAGCCGTCGGCCCGCATCATCTCGATCGTGCTGCGCGCGATGTCGCGGCCGCTGAGCCAGATCATGCCGCGGATCCACGCCGGCATGGGGGACGAATCGAACCGCTCGCCCGGCGCCAGGGCGTTGAAGTCGCCGGCGAGCACGTGAAAGGCGAATGCATTCTCTTCGCGGATCAGCTGCTCCCGTATGCCGTCGAGCAGGCCGCGCAGCTCCCGTGCGCGCTGACGCTCGCTCCACTTGGAGAACCACGCGCGCAGGTGCAACACGAAGACGCGCGGGAAACCGTCCGCAAGCGATACCTCGAGCAGCGCATGGCGCGTGCGCGGCGGATGGCGCCATCCATGATCGAGCACGGGGATCCGGCTGAGAAATCCGGTCGAGTGCGATCGTCGCGCTCCGCAGAACGGGAAGCCGGCCAGGTCGGCGATGCGTCGCACCACGGCCGGCTCTCGCGCTTCCTGGAGCGCCACGACGTCCGGATTCGCCGCCGAGATCACCTCGGCGATCTGCTCGGCGCGGCCCACGCCGCCCTCGCGGATGTTGTAGGTGAGGAATCGCACGCTCAGGCGGCGTCGTCGTCCGGCTTCTTCAGCAGCACGAGATAC
>JBJMNM010000031.1:0-2144 GCA_045804305.1 Gemmatimonadaceae bacterium
CTCCGGGATAGTCGAGCCCCGCCGAGATCGAGTGCGCGGGATGCACCTGCCCGGCGTCGTCCTGCAGCAGATAGCTCAGCGCTCCGTGCAGCACGCCCGGCGTGCCCCGCGTGAGCGACGCGGAATGGCGCTCGGTGTCCAGCCCCTCGCCCGCCGCCTCCACGCCGATCAGCTCCACCTGACGGTCCGGAACGAACGCGTGGAAGATCCCCATCGCATTCGAGCCCCCGCCTACGCAGGCGATCACGCTCTTCGGCAACGAGCCGGCGCGCTCGAGGATCTGCGCGCGCGCTTCGCCGCCGATGATCGCCTGGAAATCGCGCACCATGCGCGGATAGGGTGCGGGTCCCACCACCGAGCCGATGATGTAGTGCGTGTCGTTCACGTTCGTCACCCAGTCGCGAATCGCTTCGCTCGTGGCGTCCTTGAGGGTGCGCGTGCCGCTCAGCACGGGGACCACCGTCGCGCCCATCAGTCGCATGCGGAAGACGTTGAGCGACTGGCGCCGCATGTCCTCCTCGCCCATGTACACGACGCACTGCAGCCCGAAGCGCGCGCAGACCGTGGCCGTGGCCACACCGTGCTGCCCCGCACCGGTTTCGGCGATGATGCGTGTCTTGCCCATGCGGCGCGCCAACAGCACCTGTCCCACGGTGTTGTTGATCTTGTGCGCGCCCGTGTGGTTGAGGTCCTCGCGCTTCAGATACACGCGCGCCCCGACCTTTTCCGAGAGCCGCGGCGCATCGCTCAACGGGGACGGCCGGCCCACGTACGTGGCCAGCATCGTGGACAGCTCGGCGCGGAACGTCGGATCGTTCTGCGCCGTGGCATAGGCGACTTCGAGCTCGTCGAGCGCGGGAATCAGCGTCTCGGGAACGTACCGGCCGCCAAAGACGCCGAAGCGGTCGGACGGGTGAATCGCTGTGCTGACCGTGCTGACGGTGCTCATGCTGCTCGCTCGCTACTCGTTGGCGCCGCGGACCGCGGCCACGAAGGCGCGGATGCGTGCGTGATCCTTGATGCCCGGCGCCGACTCCACGCCGGAGGAAACGTCGACCACCATCGGTGAAACGTAGCTGATCGCCTCGGTCACGTTCTCGGGTGTCAGACCACCCGCCAGCACGATCCGGTGCCCCGACTCCATCGCGTCGAGCGATTCGCCGAGCATGCCCCAGGGCACCGCCACGCCAGTACCGCCCAACCGCCCGTCCACCAATGCATCGACGACCAGAGCATCCGCCGCGTCAGCGAGAGCCTCGGCCTCGTCGCCAAGGACGCCGTCGCGCGTCCTGACCACCGCCCAGATCTCCAGCCCCGTCGCAGCCCGCAGCTCCTGGATCCGGTCCGGGCCGCTCGCGCCGTGCAGTTGCAGCACATCAAGCCCGACCGTCGACGAGATGTCGCCGATCTCGGCGGCGCTCTGCGCGGCGAACACGCCCACCTTGCGCGCTCGTCGTCCGGAAAGCGTGGCGCGCGCTTCCATGGGAGAGCGCTCGCGCGGCCCTCCGGCGAAGATGACCCCCAGATACGCCGCGCCCGCGGCGTCGGCCAGCTCGGCGTCCACGGCGCGGGTGAGCCCGCAGATCTTCACTTCAACCATGGCGCGCGTGCCTCGTCACTCCCACGAGCTCCTCGGTTGCGGCGGTCGGATCGGCCGACGCCGAGAGCGTCGATCCCACGAGGACCGCGTCGGCACCCACGCCCGCGTAGCGCTCCACGTCCTCGCGCGTACGCACGCCGCTCTCCGCCACCGCGATCACCCCGGGCGGAACCTTGGGGATGACTCGCTCGGCCGTTCCCTGCTCGATCTCCAGCGTCTCGAGGTTCCGATTGTTCACGCCGACCATCGACGCGCCGTGGTGGAGCGCGCGCTCGAGCTCCCACTCGTCGCGCACTTCCACGAGGAGCTCCAGCCCGATCATCCGTGCGTGCTCCATCAGCTCCCTGAGCCGTTGCGGCGACAGCGCGCGGGCGATCACGAGCGCGGCCGAGGAGCCGAGCAACCGCGCCTCGACGAGCTGAATGACCGTGACGTGGAAGTCCTTCTTGAGCGCCGGGATCTTGAGCAGCGAGCGCACGCTCCGGAGGTCCTCGACGGAGCCGCCGAAGTGCGCCGGCTCCGTCAGGATGCTGACGGCGGCCGC
>JBJMNM010000032.1:0-2406 GCA_045804305.1 Gemmatimonadaceae bacterium
CGAGTTCCGCATCCCGCTGAGCCAGCTCCGCTACCCGCCGCGCGACACGCTGACCTTCGGCGTGATGATCATGCGCGACATCGCGCGGTACAACGAGCGGGACAGCTGGCCGGTGTACCGGCGCTCGCGCGCCGGCATCGCGTCGCAGTTCGGCGACGTGGGCGGATTCACCTCGCTCGGCATGATGAACCGGCTCGAGCTCTCGCCGTATGTGCTGACGCGCAACACGAGCGTCACGCGCAACGACGGCTTCGCGCGCTCCCAGCAGGGCACGATGGGCGCGGACCTCAAGTATGGCATCACCTCCAACCTCACCCTCAACGCGACGATCAATCCCGACTTCGGCCAGGTGGAAGCGGATCCCGCGCAGCTCAACCTCACCGCGTTCGAGACCTTCCTCGCCGAGCAGCGACCATTCTTCCTCGAGGGGACGAGCATCTTCGGGTTCGGGGACGATCCCACGCGGCTCTTCTATTCGCGCCGGATCGGGCGTGCACCGCAGCTCTCCGGCCTCGTCTCCGACCCCAACGTCGACATTCCGGGCGCGTCGCGGATCCTCGGCGCCGGCAAGCTCTCCGGCCGCCTCGCCGATGGCACCTCGCTGGGTGTGCTGGCGGCGTTCACCGATCGTACCATGGCGGGCGAGACGGCGATCGAGCCGCGCACGGCGTACGCGGTGGCCCGCGCGTCGCGCGACTTCCGCGGCGGCGAGAGCGGGGTCGGGCTCATCACGACCGTGGTGGATCGCTCGCTCGATGACGTGCAGGCGCGCTATCTGCGCCGGAGCGCGGTTGGCGCCGGCGTGGACGGGCGCCACCGCTTCGGCGACGGACGCTTCGCGCTCGCCGGCTCGTTCTCCACGAGCACCGTGCGCGGCACCACGAGCGCCATCGCCCGCACCCAGCGGTCGGCGGTGCACCAGTACCAGCGCCCAGACGGGTCGCTGGCGGTAGACACGCTGCGCGAGTCGCTCAGCGGGGTCGCGATGGGACTCTCGGCCGAAAAGGTTGCCGGCACGGTGCGGGCCAGCATCGGCTACCAGCGCATCACGCCGGGCTACGAGACGAACGACCTCGGGTTCCTCTCGCGCGCCGATCAGCAGACGGTGTCGTCGTCGCTGCGGTTGATACCGAAGGGCACGTATGGCGGCTGGCGCACCGGTCAGGTGAGCCTGTTCACGGTGCACGGCTTCACCGACGCGGGGCTGATGAACGGCGGATTGTTCGAGCTGTACGCGAGCGGGAGCCGAGCGAACGGCTCCGTCGCCTCGATCGACACATGGGTGGACAACGCGGGAAACGTGGCGTGCGACCGGTGCGCGCGCGGCGGGCCGGCGCTGCGTCTCTCGCCCTCGTACAACGTGCTCGTGGGCTGGGCCGACGACCCGAAGCGGCGTGTGTCGCCGCAGATCGCCGCGATCTATACCATGGCCGACGGTGGCCGCTCGATGCTCTGGCGCGTGCGGCCGTACGTGCGCATTCGGCCGTCCACCCGTGTGAACGTGGAGGTGGGCACGCGCTATCAGCGCAATCAGGACAATACGCAGTGGCTCGCGAACGTCGGCGTGGTGGGCGCGGACACGACGCACTACCTGTTCGGCTATCTCGCGCAGGACCTGCTGAGCTTCACCGGCCGCTTCGACGTGACGCTCCGCCCCACGATGTCGCTCCAGCTCTACATGGAGCCGTTCGTGACCGCTGGGCACTTCACCGACGTGCGCGAGCTCGCCGATCCGCGTGCCGCGTCGTACGACGCGCGCTTCCGTGCCTACACCGGCCCGGTGCCGCGGGGCGACTTCAATCAGAAGACCTTCAATACGAGCGCCGTCGCGCGGTGGGAATACAGGCCTGGTTCAACGCTGTTCGTGGTGTGGACGCAGGGCCGCGAGCAGTACGACCGCGACGTCGGCACCTTCGCGGCGCGGCGCGACTATCAGAATCTGTTCGCGAGTCGGCCGGACAACGTCTTCCTCATCAAGGCGGCGTACTGGCTGGGCAGATAACGAGCTGTAAGCGATAGGCTTTAAGCTCGGCAGCCAGTGCAGGAGACGCCATAGGCTCTCAGCTGGTAAGCTCTCAGCGTCTCGCTGATCTCTGTAGCGAAGAGCATCGCGATACTTGGGCTGATACGTAACGAACGGCGGAGAGGCAACGCGTTGTCCTTCCGCCTTCGTCACCAACGTGCCCAAGTTTCGCGATCTCGGTCGCACCCGCAATCAGCGAGAAGCTCATTGCTCAAGAGCTTACAGCCTACGGCGTTTTCTGCGCTGGCTGACGGGCTTACCGCTTACAGCTGTGAGCTGACGCTCACAGGTGCGGCATCTCTTCATCGCCCTCCTTCCCCCCGCGTCTGTGCCACGCCAGCTCTTCCGGCGACATCGGCCGGAAGATCAGATCGAACGCGATC
>JBJMNM010000033.1:0-9659 GCA_045804305.1 Gemmatimonadaceae bacterium
CCGGGCGATCTCCACCATCGCGTCCAGCTCGGCCCGCGATACCTCGAAGGCATCGCGCAGGCTCGCATGACTCTCGTTCATCAGCGCGCCAACGGTGCGGAGATCGCCATTGAACAGCGCGTCGGCGGCGGCGAGAGTCCGGGCGTTCTCCGTCACCACGTGCTGCGCGCGCCGTCGCGTGACAGGATCCAGTCCACCCGAGCGGGCCGAGAAGCTCGCGAGATCCACGTCGCGCAAAGCGCGAACGCCGAAGAACCGCGCCGCGGCCTCGCACTGGGCGCGCCGCTCGTTGTAGGCGGAGTCCACGAGGCCGCGCCGCGTGGCCGTGTCGAGCACGACGACGGACGCGTCGGCGGGGAGCGGAACGGCGCGCGTGTGCAGCGAGCGACAGTCGATCAGGAGCGCGTGGTCCTGCTCGCCCGCCGCGGAGATGAGCTGATCCATGATGCCGCAGTTCACGCCGACCCATTCGTTCTCGGCGCGCTGAGCGAGACGCGCCATCTCGGCGGGATGCCAGGTGAGACCGCTCGCCCCGGCGAATGCGCGGGCGGTCGCGAGCTCCAGCGCGGCGCTCGACGACAGGCCGGCGCCGAGTGGCACGTCGCCGGCCACGACGCCTTCCCAGCCGCGGACGGGACCCGGAACGTCGTCGGAGTGCTGCAGCGCCCACGCGATGCCGCGCATGTACTCGTGCCATCCGCTGCCGTGCCGCTCCTCGTCGGCGAGGTCGAAGCCGACCGCCTGCTTGAAGTCGAGCGAGTACACGGACACGCGCGTATCGACGCGGGGGCGCAGGGCGATCCACGCCGCGCGGTCGATCGCCATGGGAAGGACGAAGCCTTCGTTGTAGTCGGTGTGATCGCCGATGAGGTTCACTCGACCCGGCGCGCGGGCAAGCAACGCCGGCCGTTCGCCGAACCGGCGCTCGAACTCACGAACGACCCGATCACGAACCGACGTCGTCACGCGCGCGCCGTTCGATAGAGAACCTCCGACGTCGAGCGCAGCCGCTCGGCGGCCATCTCGGCGGTGAGATCGCGCTGAGGCTCGCCGAGCATCTCGTAGCCGACGAGGAACTTGCGGACCGTGGCCGAGCGAAGGAGCGGGGGATAGAAATGCAGGTGCAGATGCGACTCCGGATGCAGCTCGCCGTCGGTGGGTGCCTGATGTATCCCGGCGGAATACGGGAACGACGTTTCGAACAGGTTGTCATATCGCGTGGTGAGTCGCTTCACGATGTCGGCGAGCTGGTCGCGCTCGGCGTCGGTCAATGCACCCAGGTGCGGAACCGGGCGGCGGCTCACCACGAGCGTCTCGAATGGCCAGACCGCCCAATAGGGCACGAGGGCCACGAAGCCGTCGTTCGCGCAAACGACGCGCTCGTCGCGGGTGAGCTCGAGCGTCAGGTAGTCCTCGAGCAGCGTGCGCCCGTGAGCGGCGAGGTGCTGGCGCATGTGCACCAGCTCGCGCGCCGGCTCCTCCGGCAGCGAACGCTGCGCCCAGATCTGGCCATGCGGGTGCGGGTTGCTGCACCCCATCATCTGTCCCTTGTTCTCGAAGATCTGCACGTGCCCGATGTCGGGCCGGCTTCCCAGCCGAAGATATTCCTCGGTCCACAGGTCCACGACGCCACGAATGGCCGGCACCGTCATGTCGGGGAGCGAGAGGTCGTGTCTTGGCGAGAAGCAGATCACGCGGCACACGCCGCTCTCGGGCGCGGCGACGAGCAGGTCGCCCACACCGGTCGGCGCGGCGTCGCGCGTCGCGGCGTCCGTGGTGAGCGCGGCGAAGTCATTGTCGAACGCGAAGGCGCCGTGGTACGGGGGATTTCGCTCCCCGTTGGCGCGCAGGTTTCCCGGGCACAGATAGCAGGTGGGATCGTAGGCGGGCCGGACGTCCGCCGTGCGCGGCTCGACCTGTCCCTGCCAGGGCCGCCGCATGCGGTGGGGCGACACGAGCACCCACTCGCCCGTGAGCGGGTTGCGCCGACGATGCGGAATGTCGGCGAAGGCGGCGCTGTCAGCCATGCGCGACGCGGCGCTGCAGGCGACCCTGGACCACGACGACGAGGAGCAGGAAGACGCCGCGCATCACCCACTGCCACCACGGACTGATCGTACCCTCGAGGTTGAACAGGTTGAAGATCACACCGAGGAGAAGCACGCCGATGAGTGTGGCGCCGGCGCCCCCCTGACCGCCGGTGAGAAGGGTCCCGCCTACCACGACCGCCGCGATCGCGTCGAGCTCCCACCCGGTCCCGGCGACCGGCTGTCCAGCGCCGAGCCGTGCGGCGAGCACCACACCGGCCAGGCCGGCGAGCGCGCCGCTCAATGCATAGGTGGCCATGACGATGCGGTCGACGGGGAGACCCATGAGGCGCGCCGCCTCCTCGCTGTCGCCGATGGCGAACACGTAGCGGCCGAACCGCGTGTAGCGCAGCGCGGCCCACCCGATGGCGTACGCCAGCACGAACAGCACGACCGGAACGGGAAGCGGTCCGAGACTGCCGCGGCCGAGCCACGCCAGACCGCTTGCGGTGCCGGGCAGGCTCACGCTCTGCTCGCCGGTCGCCGCGAGAGCGGCGCCGCGCGCGGCGATCATCATGGCCAGCGTGACGATGAAGGGCTGGATGCGCGCCTTGGTGATGAGAGCGCCGTTCACGAGGCCGAGCAGCGCGGCGACGGCGATGCCGCCGAGTATGCCGGCGAGCGACCCGGCCGACGCGAGCTTCGCCGCCACCACGCCTGCCACAGCCAGAATCGCGCCGACCGACAGGTCGATCCCGCCGGTGAGGATCACGAAGGTCATCCCCAGCGCGACGAGCCCGAGCATGCTGTTCTGCCGCAGCACGTTCAACAGGTTCTCGGGCGTGAGGAAGGCGTAGTAGCGCGTGGCGCCCACGACGACCGCCGCGACGAGCGCGACGAGCGCACCGCTGCGCTGCAGCAGGCTCACCGCGCGCTGGCCGAACAGGCGCGAGCGCGGCAGTGGCGAGGCGACGGAGGTCATACGCGGCGGGGACGCTGGAGGTACACGGCAATGAGGATAATCGCCGCCTTGAGCGCGAGCGACCACGCGTACGGCACGAGCAGCATGTTGAAGCTCGTGGCGATCACCTGCATGATGAGCGCGCCGACGACGGTACCGACGATCGTGGCACGTCCGCCCGAGAGTGCCGTCCCGCCCACCACGACCGCGGCAATGGCGTCGAGCTCCATGTTCTGGCCGATCTTGGCGGCGTCGCTGGCCCCGAGCCTCGAGGCGACGACCAGCCCGGCGACGCCGGCGAGAAATGCGCTCGCGGCGTACACGCTGATGATCGTGCGCCGCACGGGGACGCCCGCCAGTCGCGCCGCGGCCGGGTTCCCTCCCGCCGCCAGCACGTAGCGACCAAACGGAGTCGCGCGCAGGAGAAACAGCGCGATGCCCACGGCGGCGAGCGCGATCAGGACCTGGACCGGCACCGGCCCCAGATAGCCGCGACCGAGCGTGGCGAAGGCCGGATCGTTGATCGTCACGAGCTCGCCTTCGTGGCTGATCACCTGCGCGAGCCCGCGACCGGCGATGAGCGTGGCGAGCGTGACGACGATGGGCTGCACGCGCATCGTGGCGATGAGCGTCCCGTTCAGGACACCGACGAGCGTGGCGGCGGCCAGGCCTCCCGCCACGGCCGCGACGACGCCGCGGTCCAGCAGCACCGCCGCCACGGCGCCGGCGATCGCCATGACCGAGCCGACGGACAGGTCGATGCCGCCCGTGGCGATCACGAGCGTCATGCCGACCGCGACGAGCACCACGGTCGAGACCTGAAGCAGCACGTTCCAGAGGTTGCTCGCGCTGGCGAAGTTGGGCGTGAAGAGCGCGTTCGCCACGATCAGCACGAGCAATGCGCCGAGCGCGGCGTACGCCGGGCCCGGCACCAGACGGCGCCAGCGGGCGAGCGGCGCCGGCTCGAGTCCGAGCGATTGGGCCATCAGTGCACTCCCACTGCCGGAGCGGCCGCGGATGTCGCGGTTACGGTATTCTCGTCTGCCATCGCGTGGATGATCGCCTGCTGCGAGATGTCACGTCCCTGAAGCTCGGCCACGTTCTGTCCGTCGCGGAGCACCACCACCCGACTGCTTCCTTCCACCAGCTCCTCGAGCTCCGACGAGATCATCAGCACGCCCAGGCCCTCCGCCGCCAGCTCGTTGACGAGGGCCTGGATCTCCCCCTTCGCCCCGATGTCGATGCCGCGCGTGGGCTCGTCGAGGATGAGCAGCCGGGGCGAGGTGCACAGCCACCGGGCGAGCAGCACCTTCTGCTGATTGCCGCCGGACAGCTCGCGGATGCGCTGATCCGCGCTCGTCGCCTTGATGCCGAGCCGGCGCATGAACCGGTCGACCATCTCGCGCTGGCGTGCGCGCGACACGATACCGAATCGCGTGAGCAGTGGCAGCGCGGCGAGGGTGAGGTTCTCGCGAATGGAGAGCTCGGGGATGATGCCGTCGGCTTTGCGATCCTCGGAGACGAACCCCACGCCGGCCCGAATGGCGTCGTCGGGGCTGCGGGGATCCACGCGCCGATCGTCGAGATAGACGGCGCCGCTCTGGCGCGGATCGGCGCCGAAGATCGCGCGCGCCGTCTCCGTGCGGCCGGACCCGAGCAGTCCGGCCAGCCCCACGATCTCGCCGGCTCGCACCTCGAGCGAGACGTCGCGCAGCTTGCTGCCGAACGCGACGTGCTCGGTGCGGAGCAGGGGAGCAGCGGCCGTCGCCGATGCGCCGCCGCCGCGGTGCTCGCCGAAGGCCGTGGTGCCTTGCCGAAGCGCCTCGCGCGGCTTGCCGAGCATGAGACAGACGAGATCGATCCTTTCCAACTCCCTCAGAGAGCGGACACCAACGAGCCTTCCGTCGCGCAGCACGGTGACGCGATCGGCGATCGCGTACAGCTCGTCGAACCGATGGCTGATGTACACGATGGCCGTACCCTGCGCCTTCAGTCGGGCTACCAGGGCATACAGGATGGCGACCTCGCGCGGCGAGAGAGAGCTGGTGGGCTCGTCGAGCACGAGGACCTTGGCGCCGAGCGACACGCCGCGCGCGATCGCCACCATCTGCTGGCGCGCCGTGTTGAGCGAGGCGACGGTGGCACGTGCGTCGATGTCGAGCCCGAGACTCTCGAGCAGCGCCGCGGTGTCGGCGTTCATGCGGCCCCAGTCCACGAGCCCGAACTTCAGCGGCTCCCGCCCGAGATAGACATTCTCGGCCACCGTGCGATGCGTGAGGAGATGGATCTCCTGATGCACCGCGCAGACGCCGGCCTCCTGAGCCTCCGCCGGAGTGGCGAAGTCGACGAGCGTGCCTTCGAGCGCGACCGTGCCACCGTCGCGGTGATAGGCGCCCGTCAGGATCTTCACGAGGGTGGACTTGCCGGCGCCGTTCTCGCCCACGAGCGCGTGCACCTCACCGCGCTCGAGGGTGAGATCCACTCGATCGAGTGCGGTGGCGTTCCCGAACCGCTTGGTGATGCCCTCCATCCGGAGGAGGGGCACCCCCGTCACATCAGTAGGCTTAGGCGACGAACTGCTTCGCATTCGACTTGTCGAAGAAGCGATCGGTGATGAGGATCTTGGGCGGGAGCGTTTCGCCCTTGCGGAGCTTCTCGATCGTATCGAAGGCGAGCGGTCCGAAGCGCGGGTTGCTCTCGACGGTCGCGCCGAGCTCACCGCGATCCACGGCTTCGAGCGCGGCCCGCTCGCCGTCCACCGAGATGACCTTCACGTCGGTGCCGGGCTTGAGTCCGGCCGCCGTGAGCGCCTGCACGGCGCCAAGGGCCATCTCGTCATTGTGCGCGTAGACGGCCGTGATCTGCTTGCCGAGCGACTGGGCGATGTTCTGCATCACGCCTTGGGCCGTGGCGCGCGAGAAGTTCCCCGTCTGCGACGCGACGATCTTCATGTCAGGATGCTTCGCGATCTCATCGCGAAATCCCTTGGCCCGGTCGGTCGCGACCGACGCGCCGGGCGTCCCGGCCAGCTCCACGATGTTCGCCTTGCCGTTGGTCTGCGCCGCCAGCCACTCGCCGGCGCGGCGTCCCTGCTCCACGAAGTTCGACGCGAGGAGCGTGACGTAATCCTGCCCGGGCGTGCCGGCGGCGGCACGGTCCACGAGAATCACCGGGATCCTGGCGGCCTTCGCCGCCTGTAACGCAGGGACCAGCCCCTCGAACTCGCGTGGTGCGAGGAGGATGACGTTCACGTGCCGCGCGATGAGGTCTTCCACGTCGGCGACCTGCTTGGCCGTCTGCCCCTGCGCATCGGTGACGACGAGCTGGATGCCGCGCTTCGCCGCCTCGTCCTTGAGGCTCTTCGTCTCGGCGAGCCGCCATGGGTTGTCGCTCTCCATCTGCGAGAAGCCGACGACGAATTGGTTGGCGTCCCGCTTGGCGCAGGCCGAGAGCAGCGTGGCGCCGAGCAGGACGGCGCCGCGCACCAGCCGCCGGAGATCAGAAGGTCGCATGGGCCTCGGAAGTCGGAAGTGAGCCGGCCAGGATGAGCACGCCTGAACCGCGTCGAACCCGTTCAGACGGGACAGTGAGTACGGCCGCGGGAGAAGGTTGTCAAGGACACCGGTTCGCGTCGTCACGCCATTCTTGACAGCCATCTGACCGGGGGATAGGGTTGCCGCGACCGAACCGGTTTGATGGAGTTCAATCCGGTTCGATCGATCGACCTTCGTCGCGTTGCTGTCGTCCTGGGCGCAGCGAACGACCCGCACCTGCCTTCACCCGATCCGGAGCGCGAGCGAGTGACGAACACCGACCGAGCGACGATCAGCGACGTGGCGCGCGAAGCGGGAGTCTCCAAGGCGACCGTGTCGGCGGTCCTCAATGACCGGGCCTCGGTGAAGGACTCCACCCGCGCGCGCGTGCTTCAGGCAATCGAGAAGCTGAACTATCGCCCGACGCAGCTCGCCGCCAGCACGGGGACGAACGACCTCAAGAGCCTCGGCATCGTCGTCAAGGAGATCGACAACCCGTACTACGCGGACGTCGTGCTGGGTGCGCGGGCGCGCGCCGTGGAGAGCGGCTACTCGCTCGTCGTGCTCAGCTCCGAGGGGGAGTACGATGCCGAGCGCCGGGCCGTGGAGCTGATGCGGGCGAAGCAGATCGACGGCCTGATCGCCACGCCCGTGCTCGACGAGCAGGCCGACCTGTCGCACTTCTTCGAGCTCAAGCGGCGCAACTATCCGTTCGTGCTGCTGGAGGCGGTGCGCGGGGTTCCCGCGAGCCTCGTGGACGTGGACAACGTGGAGGCATCGCGCCGAGCGGTCGAGCACCTCATCGCGCTCGGCCACACGCGCATCGTGCATTTCGCGGGGCCGGAGTACTCCATGCATACGCACGAGCGCGTGGACGGTGCGCGGCGTGCCTGCAGCGCGTCGAGATTGGTGTTCGGCGACGACGACATCGTTCGCGCCGGCGCGCATCTGGAGAGCGGCTATCGCGCCGCCCTCGCCACCTTCCGCACCGCACCCGCCGAATCCCGGCCCACGGCTGCCTCCTGCTACAACGATCTCGTGGCGATCGGCGTCATGCGCGCCCTGCGCGAGCTCGGGCTGCGCGTGCCGGACGACGTGTCGGTCGTCGGCTTCGATGACATCCCCCTCGCGCAGTACGTCGACGTGCCGCTCACCACGGTGCGCGTCCCGACGTTCCGCATGGGAACGATCGCCGCCGACATGCTCATCACTCACGTGGAATCCAAGACGTCCGTGCCCGTGCAGAAGGCGTATCTCGAGGCGCAGCTCGTCGTGCGCGCCTCCACGGCGCCGCTGTCGCGTGCCGTGCTGCCGCCGACTCCGACGCACCGCTCGTCCGTCGCGCGCGGCGCGCTGCTCGGGGCGCTGCTCCTGCTCGGTGTGGCGCGCACGGGTGAAGCGCAGAGGGCTGCGACGTGGCAGCCCGTGCAGGGGCACCTCCTCACGCGCTGGGCCGCGGCGGTCAGACCGGACAGCGTGCTGCCCGAATATCCGCGCCCGCAGCTCGTGCGGCCGCGATGGCAGAGCCTCAACGGACTGTGGGATTTCGCCGTGGTGAACGCGAGCGTGACGCAGGCTTCGAGCTCGCCCGTGGCGTCGGTGCCAAGGGGCGCGGGTCCGAGTGGACCGCTGGCGGCGCCGGCGGCCGCCGCGTTCACGCAACGCATCCTCGTGCCGTTCGCGCCGGAGGCGGCGCTATCGGGACTGGGTCAGCACGCCGAACAGATCGCGTACCGCCGCACTTTCACGCTCGACAAGTTGAACGCCGGCGAGCGGCTCCTGCTGCACCTCGATGCGTGCGACTGGCACTGCACGGTGTACGTGAATGGCCGGCAGGTGGCCGACCATACCGGTGGCTACGACGCGATCGTGGCGGACGTGACGGACGCGCTGCGCGCCGCCGAACCGCAGGAGCTGATCGTGTCGGTGTTCGATCCGACCGATGCGTATGGGCAGCCGCGCGGCAAGCAGGTGAGCAAACCGGAAGGCATCTGGTATACGCCGGTGACCGGCCTCTGGCAGACGGCGTGGCTGGAGCCCGTTGCGGCGTCGTCGATCGATCGGCTCGCGATGACGCCCGACGTTGCCGGCAAGGCGCTGCGGCTCACCGTGTACGGACGCGGCGCACGCGCGGGGCAGCGTGTGGACGCGGTGGCGCTCTCGAATGGAGTGGAGATCGGACGTGCGAGCGGCGCCGTCGGCAGCGAGCTCCGCGTGCCGGTCCCGACGCCGCATCTGTGGGGGCCGGACGATCCCTTCCTCTACGATCTGCGCGTCTCGCTGCGCGACGGCGACCGCGAGGTCGATCGTGCCACGAGCTACTTCGGCATGCGGAGCGTGGGACTCGTGAAGGATGCCGGAGGTCGCGAGCGCATCGCGCTGAACGGCAAGCCGGTGTTCCAGCTCGGACCACTCGATCAGGGATGGTGGCCGGACGGCCTCTACACCGCGCCCACCGATGCGGCGCTCCGCTCGGACATCGAAGCGATGAAGGCGCTCGGCTTCAACATGGTGCGCAAGCACATCAAGGTCGAGCCGCCGCGCTGGTACTACTGGGCCGACAAGCTCGGGCTTCCGGTGTGGCAGGACATGCCGAGTGGTTGGAACGACACGCCGGATGCGCAGGCGCACTTCGTCGCCGAGCTGCGGCGGATGATCGAGGGGAGGGGGAACTCTCCGTCGATCGTGATGTGGGTGCCGTTCAACGAGAAGTGGGGGCAGTTCGACACGAAGCGCGTCGTCGGCATCATCCATCAGATGGATCCGAGCCGGCTCGTGAACGACGTGAGTGGCTGGCAGCACGATGGCGCCGGCGACGTGATCGACGTGCATCGCTATCAGGGTCCGCAGGCGATGTACGGCGCGCCGGGGAAGGTGGCTGTCGTCGGCGAATTCGGCGGTCTGGGCTACAAGGTGAGCGGCCACGCGTGGGCGGGCGACAGCTGGGGATACGGTGGGCTGTTCCCCGACGAAACCGCGTTGCAGGACCGGTACGCGCTGCTGCTCAAGCGGCTGTATCACGACCGCGATACGCATGGCATCGGCGCCGGCATCTACACGCAGCTCACCGACGTGGAGGTGGAGCTCAACGGCTTCTTCACGTACGATCGCGAGCGGCTCAAGTTCGACACCGCGCGC
>JBJMNM010000034.1:0-4545 GCA_045804305.1 Gemmatimonadaceae bacterium
GCAGCAATGTCCCCGCCAGACCATCGACGTAGGAGCCGGCTGCCCGAGCAGCACCATGCGCCGCCCCGCGCGCGTTGTCGGGCAGGTCGCGCGCCGCACGCGCGGCGGCCGCGGCCGCGTCGGTCGCTTTGGCCTTGGCCATCGTCGCTGCCTTGGCGTCCGCCCCTGACGTGCTCACTAGCACTCCCGCGCCGACTGCCACGGCCAGGGCGGGCCAGGGATGATCGCGCACGAGCTGCGCGACGTCGAGTCGAGCCTTGACCGCCTTCACCGGCGTGGTGATGCGCGTCTCGATCTCGTCGATCGTGTCGGAGATCTGGGCACGTGTACGGGACACTTCTTCACGAGCGGCGGCGACATCGGTGGGCGCGGTCATGGACGAGGCTCCTGAAGGGGATTTCGGTGGCCAACGAGCTGTGCACGTTCCGGGCGCGTGCCGCCGGGCTCGCGGCACGACCGCCGTCATGAGATCGGTTGTGCGCTGGTGGTATGATTGTTATATAACATCGTAACGGACGTGTTCGCATACGGCACTTCTCTACCGCTCAGGTGGCCAGAACTCGACTGTTCCTGGGCTGTTCTAATGTTCTATAATGCCCGCCGTGAAGATTGAACTGGACCCCTACAGCCCGGTTCCACTCTACCACCAGCTCGCGGAATCAATCCGCCAGATGGTCGAATCCGGTACGCTGGCACCCGGCGACGTGCTCCCGCCACTGCGCCAAGCCGCGCGCGAATGGGGCATCAATCTGCACACCGTTCGGCATGCCTACCGCAGCCTTGCCGACGCGGGAATC
The DNA here is from genome assembly GCA_045804305.1 of Gemmatimonadaceae bacterium. GTDB lineage: Bacteria > Gemmatimonadota > Gemmatimonadetes > Gemmatimonadales > Gemmatimonadaceae > AG11. Next base: position 798 of record JBJMNM010000034.1, read on the forward strand.
GTGCGCACGACCGTACCGCGAGGGACAGTCGTCCTTGGGCCCGCTCCACCTCCGGTCACCCCAGCCGCGGGACCGGATGACTTCCTGGAGCGCATGCTGCGCGAAGCGCGAGAGCACGGCCTCAGCCCGGATGATGTCCGCCGCCGTCTTCAACAGCATGCCGGCACCACGCCAACATCGGTCCGTGCCCAGCTCGATGTAGTCCACGTGATCGAGTGCAGCACCTCGCAGGCACTCGACCTCGCGCGCCAGGTACAGGAGCGATGGCAGGTCACCGCCAAGCCATGGAGCCTGGAGCGCACCGGCGAGCCGCCGCCGGGCACCCTCCTCGGCACCTACTTCCACTACAACGACATCCGCACCCGCTGGCCCCGTCGCCTGGGACAGGTGCAGTTCACAAGCATTCGCCCCGATCCATCGTTGGCGGCGCGCATTCGTGCCCTCGTGCCTCCCGACACCCGCGCGACGCTGATCCTGTGCGAGCGTGATGCCGAGAAGGCCCGCACCGCCGCCGCTGATCTCGCTGCGGTCCTGCTCTCCCCGGCGTTCGAGATTCGTACCCTGGTCGCGAGCAATCCAGCCACGGCGCTGCACGTCGCCGGCCGGGATCAACCCGTGTTGTTCACGCCACGGGTCTGGGGATCACTTGGCCCCGCGGAGCGAGCGGATCCGCGCGCCATGGAGGTGCGCTACCTGTTCGACCCAGCAGAGCTCACCGCGGTGGCGGAACGACTGCAGTGGCGGCCACGTGTGGGTGCTGGCGCGTAGCGCGGGCGCGTGACCGGACAGGTCAGCCACGGGTTGTGCTGGATGAATACTGCCTCGCTCCCGACCGGTGCACCCATGACAGCACGCCTCGCGATTCTCGGTCTGTCCGTCGTCCTCGGCTGTCACGGCAGCTCGTTGCTCACGTCGCCACAGGACGACCGAGTGGTGGTCGTCGATGGCCCGCTCACGCTTACCGTTACCGACTTCCCGGCGCAGATGGGAGTGCTGTGGGTCGCTCCGACCGCCGAAGGAGGGCAGGGTGCGGTGGCCGCGCACGCCATCCGGTACGGCAGCCTGTGCGCGCTCGCCGTCAGCGGGCACGCCGAGGTGTCGGCGAATCGCGTCGTCCTGCACGTCGCCTTCATGCCACGCACGACGCTCTGCGTCGCCGAGGTGCGCGGGCTTCGCTACGATGCCGCGATCGGCGGCCTCGCGCCAGGTCGGTACGAGGTGCACATCCTCCACGACGAGGGCGACGGCCGCGCCGAGTCGGAGGTGCGCGTGCAGACCGTGGACGTCACCTGACTATTCGTCACGCCTGCTCGCCCTGTGCGCGCTACCGTTTTGTAGCGCTCGCGAGCCAGGCCGTGCGCACCGCGCGCTGGCGCGGCGTGGCATCCGGCAACTCGATGATCCGCACCGCAGGTCGGCTGTAGCCGCTCATGAGCACCTTCGCCACCTTCGTTCCGCCGCTCGCACCCACTACCTCGAACCGGAGCGTATCGCCCAGCCGCGCCGCGCTGACCGCCGCGCGCACCTCCGGCCAGGTAGACACCGCCCTGCCGTCGACCGAGAGCAGTCGGTCGTTGGTGTGAAGGCCGGCGCGACCCCACGTGCTGAGCGGATTGGTGATGATCATGCGCAGCGACTGTCCAGGACCCGGCGAGAAGGCGCGCATCCGCAGATCGAGCTCCGGTCGACCCTCGCGGTCGACAGCCGGCGTCCATTCCACTTCGGTCCGGAGTCCGGCGAGCCCGAGATAGCGATCGAAGTCGATCGCACCCGCCCCACGCACGTGCCGCTCGAACACCGTGCTCACGTCGCAGCGGCAGACGTCGCCCACAGCGCGCTCCACGTCGCGGCCCGTGAATCCGCGCGGGCCGGAGTACCGCTCGAGCATCAACGACATCACGTCGTCCATCGAGCGGCGGTTGTCGGTGGCGTCGCGGATGGTCAGGTCGAGCACGTTGCCAAGCACCTCCCCTACGAGGTGGACGCTGGGGCTGTAATCGCCGAGCGCGCCAGGCGGTGCGTTGTACGCGACGCGGCTGATGGCCTCGGCGGAGAATCGCGGGTATCCGGGGCTCGCGAGGTAGCGACCGATGAGGTACTCGAGGTGGGCGACACGTGTGGAGTCGCTCGTCGGGAGCCCTGCGCGACGCTGGAGCAGGTCGGCGTAATGCATCGTGAGCCCCTCGCTGAACCACAGCCCGGCGACCGGCTTCTGAGTGTGGTAGCTGACATCGCCGTATTCCTCGGGACGAATGCGCATCAGGTTCCACGTGTGCAGATACTCATGCGCCGTCTCGCTGAGCGTGATGCGAGGACCATGCGCCAGCTCGACGCTCGGCGCACCGATCGTGACGGAGTTGCGATGCTCGAGCCCGCCGTAGGCGCCGTCCTGATAGATGAAGGTGTAGTCGCGGTACGGCGCGCGCCCGAAGAGGGCGATCGCCTGGCGTGCGATGGCCTCGACCCCGCTCACGAGCGCGGTCGTGTCGAACGCTGTCGCATCAGTGGTCGGCCAGTACACGACGCGATGCGGCACTCCATCGATGGCGAAGCTCCAGTGGCGGAAGTGGCCAACGAGCATCGGTGAATCGACCAGCGCATCCACCGTGGGCGCGAAGAAGGTGCGCGGGTCGGAGGTCGGTGTCATGCCCGTCGCGATGTGCCAGTCGCCCGGCAGATCGAGCATTACGTGGGAGGGGGCGAGCGTGGTGCCCACGATGTACAGGAACGCATGCGCACCGCCCACCAGACCACCCGTCGCGGTGAGGAATGGACGCCAGGCCGCGCGGGGAGATTCCTGCGGCACCGGTAGCTGGATGCGATAGCGCACGATCGCCTCGCCGGCGCGGGTCGCCAACCTCCACACCGCACTGTCCTCGCGCACCGGGACGGTGGTGCCGGCCCGTGTCTCGACGCTCAGGCCGGTGAGATACCGCCAGTACCGGTCGTCGTATTCCGGATGCGCCGCCATCGCCAGCTGGATCGTGTCCGGCGCGTTTCGTACGTGCATCTCCACCGTGAAGCCGGCCAGATCCCTCGGGTCAACACGCAGTCGATAGGAAACGACCGGTTGGGTCAGGGCGAATCGTGCATCCACAGCCTCGCTGAAGTGGGCGAACGGCTGCTGCGCCGATACCGTCGCCGAGCTGGCGAGCACGGAGAGTGCGAGCGCGACACGTGTGGGCATGGGTGACTCCGAGCGATTGAGGAATGCCGTCACCGTCCCAGGATGCCCATCAGGGGCGCAATGTTAACACGCGATGGCGAGCACGATCTCCGGCAGGCGCTATCGAGACGGACGGAGATCGATCGCCGGGTGGGCGGACGCTCGGCGCCGTGAAGGCGACACGCCCACGATGTCCGCCGCGGCACCGACGACGAGCAGCAGGACCGCAAGTCCGGCGAGCGCGATCGCGAGCCCGGTGCTCTGCGCCACGAAACCAATGAGCGCCGGACCGGCGACCAGGCCGGTGGTGCCCATGGCGACCGTCGTCGACACTGCGGCGGCGGTCGGGTAATCCGACACGCGCGCTGATGCGCTGATCAGAGTCGGGACGACGTTCGAAGCGCCGAGCCCGATCAGCGCGCAGCCGACCAGGCCGAGCCATGGTCCGGGCGCGAACACCATCATGAAGAACCCGACCGCGGCGAGAATGGCGCCGTATCGCACCACGGTCACCGGGCCCGCCCGCTCGACGATGCGATCACCGGCCAGTCGACCGGCGGCCATGGTGATCGAGAAGGCGGC
>JBJMNM010000035.1:0-2372 GCA_045804305.1 Gemmatimonadaceae bacterium
CTGGCTGGAGATCCACAAGCAGACCTGGTCGGCGAACAGCGGGTCGGCCCTCGACGACATGAACGGGACCTGGAATGCCCTGTTCAGCGGCATCGCGAAGGCGAACCTGATGATCGACGTCATCACGAATGGTGGCGGCGCGAACAAGGATCAGACGCTGGCCGAGCTGCGCGCGCTCCGGGCATGGTACTACTACATGCTGATGGACTTCTTCGGGGGCGTCCCGCTCGTCACGAGCACCGAGCTGAAGGCCAACCCGCGCGTCGCGCGCGACTCGATCTTCCGGTTCGTTGATGCCGAGCTCAATGCCGTTCGCACAGCCCTGCCGGTGAGTTGGCCGGCGTCCGGCAAGGGTCGCATGACCCGCGGCGCGGCTGACGCCATTCTCGCGAGCCTCTACCTGAACGCCCAGGTGTTCTCGGGTACCGTCACCGCGGCCGGACTCACCAAGGGCCCAGCCAAGTGGACGGAAGCCATCGCCGCGGCGGATCGCGTGATCAACTCGGGGCAGTATGCCCTGGCCACGGATTGGAAGAAGAACTTCTCCACGGACAACCACGATTCACCGGAGCACATCTTCTTCGTGGCGGAGGCGTCAGCGCCGGCAGGACTCGGCATGAGCCTCCCGATGCGCGGCCTGCACTACAACATGCTCGCGCCGGAGCCATGGAACGGTTTCGCCACGCTGGCCGACACCTATCGTGCGTTCGATCCGGCGGACGACCGTCGCTCCGTGTTCCTCGTCGGGCAGCAGTACAGCTACAACACGGGCGAGCCGGTCAAGGATCGCCAGGGCAAGCCGCTCGTCTTCACGGACACGATCGGCGACGCCACGAAGGCAGCCGAGAACGAGGGCGCACGCCTGATGAAGTTCCCGCCCCTCCCGGGCGCGCTCAACGGCGATTCGCACCCGAACAACTACCCGTACTTCCGTCTGGCCGAGATGTACCTCATCAAGGCCGAAGCGATGAACGAGCTCGGACAGACGGCCAACGGCATCGCGCAGGCCAACATCGTGCGCAGCCGGCACTTCGCCACGCCGAACCCGCTCCTCGCCACGCTCACGCAGGCCCAGGCACGCACGGCGATCCTCAACGAGCGGCTGTTCGAGCTCGCGGGTGAAGCGAAGCGTCGTCAGGACCTGATCAGGGCCGGCCGGTATACGGAATCGCGCCGTTACTGCGCCGCGGCCACCGGCTGCGTCCGGCCCGCGACGGAGCCGTACCGCATCCTGTTCCCGGTCCCGCTCACCCAGATCCAGAGCAATCCGCAGCTGTCGCAGAACGCCGGCTACTAGGCCGGGTCTGGTAGGGTAGCTTTATCACCATAGCCTGCTCCTCACGGGGCAGGCTATGGTGTACCAGGACCTCTCTTCCTCGGTTGCCGCACGCCGCAACTGGCGAGAGGCTCGCATTTCGTCGCCGTCCCTCCCGCCGTATCCCCGCCTCGCCGCATGGTCCCGCTTCAAGCCATCCACGTCTGGCGCCGCCTCCCCGCGCTCTGGCTCATCGCTGGCGTCGCCGCCTGCTCGCGGTCGTCGGAGAGCGCTGAAGTGACCCTCGCCGCGGCGCCGGCTGTGCAGACCGAGCTCTTCACGCAGCTGGCCCCGAGCGTGACGGGCGTGCGCTTCGAGAACCGGCTCACGGATACGCCGGAGCTCAATGTCTTCACCTACCGCAACTTCTACAACGGCGGCGGAGTGGGGATCGGGGACCTCACCGGCGACGGGCTCCCCGAGATCGTGATGACGTCGAATCTGGAGGGGCCGCGCCTCTACCTGAATCAGGGGCAGTTCCATTTCCGCGACGTGACCCGGGCCTCGGGCCTGAGCGCGCCCAAGGGCTCGTGGACCACGGGGGTGACCCTCGCCGACGTGAACGGCGACGGACGGCTGGACATCTACATCTGTCACGCCGGCATCGGCGAGCCGGCGCGACGCGCGAACGAGCTGTGGATCAATCAGGGGGTCGACGCGAAGGGCGTCCCGACGTTCAAGGAGATGGCGAAGGAGTACGGTGTCGCCGACGAGGGCTATTCCACGCAGGCGGTCTTCCTCGACTACGACCGCGACGGCGATCTCGATCTCTTCGTCATCAACAACTCGCCGAAACCAGCCGCCAGCTTCGGTCTGCGCAACACGCGCAACGTGCGCGATGCGTACGGCGGCGCCAAGCTCTTTCGGAACGACGGCCGCCACTTCACCGACGTGAGCGCCGCGGCCGGCATCCACAGCCCGGAGATCGCCTTCGGCCTCGGCGTCGTGGTCGGCGACGTGAACCGCGATGGGTGGCCGGACATCTACGTGTCCAACGACTTCTTCGAGCGCGACTACCTCTACATCAACAAGCACGACGGGACTTTCTCGGAAGCGC
>JBJMNM010000036.1:0-6556 GCA_045804305.1 Gemmatimonadaceae bacterium
CTGGCGCTCGCGCTCATCGGCGAAGGCGAGTTGTTTCTCGGCGCGGAGCGCGGTGAGGCAGGCGCGATGCTCGCGCGTCAGGGTCTGTTGCCGGTGCGACTCGGGCCCAAGGAAGGCATCACGCTCATCAACGGCACCCAGGCGCATACCGCAGTCGCCGCCCTGGCGGTGGTGGACGCGCATGGACTCTGGCAGATCGCGCATCTCGCCGGAGCCATGACACTCGAAGCGCTGATGGGTACTCCCGTCGCGTTCGATGCGCGTATCCAGGACGCGCGCGGTCAGCTTGGTCAGGCGGCGAGCGCGGCACTCCTGCGACAATTGCTGAGAGACAGCGAGATTCGCGAGGCGCATCGTGAAGGCGATCCGCGCGTCCAGGACTCCTATGCGCTCCGGTGCATGCCGCAGGTCCACGGCCCCGTGCTCGACGCCATCGACTTCTGCGCCGGCGTGATCGGGCGCGAGCTGAACGCCGCAACCGACAATCCGCTCGTGTTCGCCGAGAGCGGCGAGCTGTTGAGCGGCGGCAACTTCCATGGGCAGGCCGTCGCGATGGCGCTCGACTTTCTCGCCATCGCGCTCACGAACATCGCCACCATGTCCGAACGGCGGACCGACCGGCTCGTCAATCCCGACCTGAATCACGGGCTGCCACCGTTCCTCAGCCCCGACGCCGGCGTGAACTCCGGATTCATGATGGCGCAGGTCACCGCGGCGTCGCTCGCGAGCGAGTGCAAGGTCCTGTCGCATCCCGCGAGCGTGGACACGATCCCGACCGACGGCAACAAGGAAGACGTGGTGCCGATGGCGATGGGGGCGGCGTGGAAGCTGCGCCGCATCGTGCAGAACGTGCGCTCGGTGCTGGCGATCGAGCTGATGTGCGCCGCGCAGGGGCTCGACTTCCGGAAGCCGTTGCGCGCGGGTCGCGGCGCGGCACATGGGCACCGGCTCGTCCGCGAGCTCGTCGCACCGCTGGAGCGTGATCGCGTGCTGTCCACCGACATCGCCGCCCTCGCCTCGGCGATCGAGCGCGGGCACTTCACGTCCGGCATCGGCGGCGCCGCATGACGGCTACCGCCCCGCTCACTCTGGGCGCGCGACCGGTGCGCGCGCCGCGCGGACGCGAGATCTCCTGCAAAGGGTGGCAGCAGGAGGCCGCGCTGCGCATGCTCATGAACAACCTCGATCCCGACGTCGCGGAGCGGCCCGACGAGCTGGTGGTGTATGGCGGCACGGGGCGGGCCGCGCGCAGCTGGGAGGCGTTCGACGCCATCGTGGCGTCGCTGCGGGCGCTCGAGCACGACGAGACGCTGCTCGTGCAGAGCGGCAAACCTGTGGGCGTGTTCCGCACGAATGTCATGGCACCGCGAGTGCTGATCGCCAACTCCAATCTCGTGGGCCGGTGGGCCACCTGGGAGCACTTCCGCGAGCTGGAGCGGCGCGGGCTGATGATGTACGGGCAGATGACCGCCGGCTCGTGGATCTACATCGGCTCGCAGGGGATCGTGCAGGGCACGTACGAGACGTTCGGCGCCGTGGCGCGCCAGCATTTCGGCGGCTCGCTCGCCGGGCGACTCGTCGTGACCGCAGGCCTTGGCGGGATGGGCGGCGCGCAGCCGCTCGCCGGCACCATGCAGGGCGCGGTGATGCTCGCCTTCGACGTCGATGAATCGCGCATCGACAAGCGGTTGGTGACGGGTTACCTCGACGCCAAGGCGCGCTCCCTGGACGAAGGGCTCACGCTCGCCGAGGCGGCGCGCCGCGAGGGACGCGCGCACTCGATCGGTGTCGTGATGAACGCGGCGCCCGCGCTCGCGGAGCTGGTCCGGCGTAACGTGCAGGTCGATGTGCTCACCGATCAGACCAGCGCGCACGACATGCTGCGCGGCTACATCCCGGCCGGCATGTCTCTCGAGCAGGCCGCGGTGCTGCGGGAGCACGATCCCGCGTCGTACGTCGCCGCGAGCACGGCCACGGCCTGTGACCACGTGCGCGCGATGCTCGAGCTCCAGCGCCGCGGCGCGGTCACCTTCGACTATGGCAACAACATCCGCACCGTCGCATTCGACGCCGGCGTGCGGGAGGCATTCGACATCCCCGGATTCATCCCCGAGTACATCCGGCCACTCTTCTGCGAGGGCAAGGGCCCATTCCGCTGGGTCGCGCTCTCCGGCGACCCCGCCGACATCGCGCGAACGGACGAGCTGGTGCTCGACCTCTTTCCGCAGGACGAACATCTGCGCCGCTGGATCACCCTCGCCCGCGAGCGCATCCACTTTCAGGGACTGCCGGCGCGCATCTGCTGGCTGGGGCAGGGCGACCGCGCGAAGTTCGGGCTCGCCCTGAACGATCTCGTGGCGCGTGGCGAGCTGTCCGCGCCGATCGCGATCGGGCGCGATCATCTCGACACCGGCAGCGTGGCCTCTCCCTTCCGCGAGACCGAGGCGATGAAGGACGGCACCGACGCGGTCAGCGACTGGCCGATCCTCAACGCGCTTCTGAACGTGGCCAGCGGTGCAAGCTGGGTGTCGTTTCATCACGGGGGCGGCGTGGGCATCGGCAACTCGCTGCATGCTGGCCAGGTGATCGTCGCCGATGGCACGCCCGAGATGCGGCTGCGGCTGGAGCGCGTGCTGACGAACGATCCGGGGATCGGTGTTGCTCGTCACGCCGATGCAGGCTACCAGGCGGCCCGCGATACGGCCGCACGCACGGGAATCCGCATTCCGATGGAGCAGGGAGGCGACAGCGGCGCTCAGGGCGACAGCCGCACCCAGGGCCGCTGATGCTGTCGGCGCGCTTCAAGCCATATCACGTCCCGCTGTTCATCGCGAAGTACCTCTGGCACGTGGCGCGCCGGCGGCCCGTGCTGGTGCACTTCGAGGTGACGGCCCGCTGCAACGCGCGCTGCGGCTTCTGCGACTACTGGAAGACGCCGGCGTCCGCGAAGCAATACGAGCTGGACTCGTTCGCCGACGCGGCGCGGTTCTTCAACCCGATGCTCGTCACCTGGACAGGCGGCGAGCCGCTGCTCCGGCGCGATCTGGAGGATCTCGTGGCCGCCGTGGACCGCGTGCGCGGCCTCAAGTACACCACGCTCATCACGCACGGCGGCATGCTGACGCCCGAGCGGGCGTCGTCCCTCTGGGCGGCGGGCATCCATCAGTTCAACATCTCGCTCGACTATCTCGACGGACGTCACGACGCGGCGCGCGGCATCCCCGGTCTCACGGCCCGGATTTTCGCCACCATCGACGGAATGCGCGCCCGCGGCATCGACAACATCCGCTTCAACACGGTCATCAAGGACGACAACCTCGATCAGCTCATGCCGATCGTGGAGCACGCCGCGTCGCTCGGCTGTGGCGTGAACTTCAGCGTCTACACCGACGCCAAGAACGGAAACCGCGATCACCTGCTCGACGAGCCGCACCACGCCGCGGTCGACGACGTCATCGCTCGGCTCCTCGCGTACAAGCGCGGGCGCCGTGGCGTGATCACGAGCTCCGATGCGTATCTCGAACGCATCCCGCGGTACGTGCGCGGGCAGATCTCCGAGCCCTGTCGATCGGGAATCCGCACGATTCATCTCGACCCCACAGGTCATGTGAAGCGGTGCCCGGACTTCCCCACCGACTTTCACTGGCGGGATTTTCGGAAGTACGAGCCGATCGCCTGTAACGCCTGTTTCTATGCGTGCCGCGGCGAAGCGCAGGCCCCGCTCGAATGGTCGCGGGTGCAGGACGTGATGGGTCGGCCGCACGCCGTTCACTGATGGCCGACCGCACTCTCTTCGTCAACGCTCGACAGGTCGTGACCTGCGCCGGCCCGGCGCGCTCGCGTCGCGGCGCCGAGATGACCGACGCGGTCGTGCGCACCGGCGTGGCGGTGCTCACCGAGGCAGCGAACATCGTCGCCGTCGACGACGAGACATCGTTGCGACGCATCACCGCCGGCGCGACGATCGTCGACTGTGGCGGAGGCGTGCTCACTCCAGGGTTCGTGGATTCGCACACCCATGCCATCTTCGGGCGGGCACGCTACGAGGAGCAGGAGCAGCGCGCCGCGGGCATCGGGTACATGGAGATCGCGAAGCGCGGCGGCGGCATCCACGCCTCGGTGCGCGACCTGCGCGCGCGCGGCGAAGACGAGCTGTTCGCGCTGGCCGAGCCGCGCTTGCGCGCCCTCGCCGCGTCGGGCGTGACCACCGCGGAAGTGAAGTCGGGGTACGGGCTCACGCTCGAGGACGAGCTCAAGACTCTGCGCGTGGTGCGGCGACTCGCCACGGTGCTGCCCATGCGCATTCGCGCCACATGGCTGGGGGCGCACGAGATCCCGCTCGAGTATCGAGAGCGAGCTGCTGGACGCCGCGAGTACATCGACTTGTTGCTCGACGAGATGCTCCCGCGCATCGCGGGCGAGCGGCTGGCGTCCTTCGCCGACGTCTTCTGCGAGCCGGGTGTGTTCACGGTGAACGAGACGCGCGAGATCCTGTCTGCTGCACGGACGGCCGGGCTGGCGATCAAGCTGCACGCCGACGAGCTCGTGGCCGGAGGTGGTGCCGAGCTGGCGGGCGAGCTCCGCGCGGTATCGGCCGATCACCTGGCCGCGGTGAGCGAGGCCGGTATTGCGGCCCTCGCGTCAGCGAACACGGTGGCCACGCTGCTGCCGGGGACGATGATGTTCCTGGGGAAACGCGATCAGGCCCCTGCGCGGGCACTGATCGCCGCGGGCGTCGCGGTCGCGCTGGCAACCGACTTCAACCCCGGCACATCGCCAACCACGAACTTCCCCCTGGTGCTGACCCTCGGCGTGAGCCAGCTCCGTCTCTCGGTGGCCGAAGCGATGCTGGCTGGGACGGTGAACGGGGCGGCTGCTCTGGGGCTCGCGGACCGGGTGGGCCAGATAGCGAAGGGATTCTCGGCCGACCTGGCGCTGTGGGACGTCGAGGACGTGCGCGAGCTCCCCTATTGGTACGGCACGGGCCGCTGCCGGGCGTCCTGGGCACGCGGCAAACCTTGTCACGCCCATGACTTAGCGCTACCTTTTCCCCGCTGAGCCCCCCTCTTTTCGCGAGGCCGGGGCCCCCCTCGCGGAGCCCGCCCCTCGCCGATGCCTGATGTCGCCAAGCTGAAAAAAAAGGCAGCCGAGCTCGAGCTGAAGAAGCAGTTCGACAAGGCGTTGGCGGTCTACGTCGAGATCCTCGACAGCTACGAGAGCTCCAAGGAGGACGTCGACGTCGCCCTCTACAACCGGGTCGGCGACATCCACCTCAAGCAGGGGAACGTCGCCGACGCGGTCGATTACTACGAGAAGGCGGTCGATCACTACATCGACACCGGCTTCTACAACAACGCGATCGCCCTCTGCAACAAGATCCTGCGCAGCTCCCCGGGCCGCGCGACGATCTACTACAAGCTCGGCAAGGTCAGCGCTCATAAGGGCTTCAAGGCCGACGCGAAGGCGAACTACCTCGAGTATGCCGACCGGATGCAGAAGTCCGGCAAGCTCAACGAGGCCTTCCGCGCGCTGAAGGAATTCGCCGATCTGTGCCCGGATCAGGACGACATCCGGCTCACGCTCGCCGACCAGCTCACCAAGGCCAAGCGCGGCCCGGAGGCGGTCGAACAGCTTCAGCTCGTGCACGAGCTGTACATGCAGGAGGGTCGCGTGGCCGAGGCCGAGGCGACGGTCACGCGCATGAAGAACATCGACCCGAATGCCGAGCCGCGCTCACCGGGGGCTTCGAAGGGTCGGAATACGGGCGGTCTCGTCTTCCTCGATCTGGACGATCGGGGGCCGCAAGCCGGCCCCGGACGCAGTCGGGCCACCCAGGATCTCCCGCTGGTCCAGCCGCCGCCGGCCGCGCCGCCACCCGCGCCCAGGCCTGCTCCGGCGGCCGCGCCGCCCGAGCCGCTGGTGGAGCCGGAGGTGATGCCCGAGATCCTCGACACCTCCGAGATCCAGCCGGCCGTGCTCGACGGGATCACACGCGCCGTCGACTTCGAGAATCTGGAGGGCACGCAGCAAGGGGGACTGCTCGATGGCCTGGTGAGCACGGGCTTCGAGGACGACGCCTCACTCGGCGGCGAGGGCTCCCTTCTTGGCATGGAGCCCACCAACTACGGCACTTCCTCGGCGCCGTTGGCCGACGCCCTCGGCGGCATCGGCGACAACATGCTGGACTTCGACATGCTCGCGGAGAGCGCGCCGGAGCCCACTCGGCCTGCTGCGGTGCCACCCAAAGCGCCTTCGCCAGCGCCCCCCCCGAAGCCGTCGCCCAAGGCGCCAGCGCCTCGTGCCGCGCAGCCTACGCGGCCGGCGCTTCAGGACCTGCCCATGCTCGATGACGAGGACGAGCCGGTGTCGAGCGGTCCGGACATCCCGCTCATGGACCTCGAGCTGCCCGCGGCACCAGCGCGGTCGCCGCGCGCCGTATCGTCGGACATCGAAGGTCTCGAGCTGACGGACGACGCCAGCCAGACGGGCGAGGTACCGCTCACCGCTCGCCGCAACTCGACCATCGAGGCCGTGCACTCGGTCGAGAGCCTGCAGA
>JBJMNM010000037.1:0-4775 GCA_045804305.1 Gemmatimonadaceae bacterium
GACGCGTTGTTGCCGCCGTACACCGTGACATCTGAGCGCCGGTTCGCCCAGAAACCGGACTCGAACACCACGGAGAACTGCTCCGGATCCGCCGTGTCGAGACTGACCCACAGCTCGTACGGCGACGGCGATGACGGGCCCACCGCGGCCGGCGCGGGCGGCGGCGTGATGATGTGTCGCAGATCTGGCGCAGCCGCGAGCATCGCCAGGCTCACGGCGAGCGAGAGCACGTTCATCGTCAACTGCGACCGGCTCCGCAGGTCGCTCACCGCCATCACCGCGTCGGCGATATGACGACACCGGTAGCCCCGCAGCCGAGGCGGTGCCGTCGCATAGCCGATCGCCGCGGTGGTCGGGTTGAGCGGGCGCGCCGGGCGCTCGTGCGCGGACTGCGTGAGGCTCGTCGCCAGGCGATCGATCGAGCGCTGTGTCGCGTCGTGTTGCCGAGGCATGAGCAGTGTCGCGATGCCCGGATGACGCAGACAGGCGAGAAGCTTGGGCTCGAGGATGACGGCGTGCACCCACCCGTCCGCGGCCACGACGCCCGTTGCTGCCCACGTCCCGGCTCCGGCGCGAAGACGGCGGAAGAACCGACGCCAGAGCCACGACCCGTCCAGACCCTCTCCGTCGCGGAAGACCGCGAGCAGCGTGTCGAGCGCGAATGGCAGCCCGGCCGAGCTTCCCTGCAGCGTGATGCCGCCGTTCATGCGAAGCCGCACCTCGCTTCGCGCGAGCTGCGCCCTTGCGGCGCGCCCGACGCGCCACGCCTCGATTCCGAGCGTGGCGCTCACGACGATGGCGAGCACGGCGAGTGCGACCCACAGCGCCGCGAGCACGATGCTCATCGGCAGCAGTCGCTCGCGCGGGTCCGGGCCGACGAGCAGAGCCACGATCAATCCACCCACCGCGACCCATCCCAGCCGCGAGGCACCGCTCAGCCAGCGCGGGTACGGGCGACGTCCGGTGACGATCCACGAGAGGAACAGGCGAAGGAAGCCGCGCCCATTCAGCAGCCTCAGCGCAGCGTGGCGCGCGTCGGAGAGCTCGGCACGGTCGGCGTGAAAGCCTTCGGGAATGAGTGCACGCGAGGTCGGGTCGGCGTCCGCGGGGAGGAGCAGCGTCTCCACGGTGCGCACGTCGGACGACTCGCCGCGGCTCCCCTCCGCCAGCACGACGGCGGCGATCCCGCGCGCCCCATAGCTCGTGCGATAGGCGTCGAGCACTCGCCACTCGTCGAATGGCGGCACCTGGGCGAGCTGACCCAGCACGAAACGCACGTGGAGGTGCTCCTCGCCGGATGATGCCTCGGGCGCCCATCGCCGCACGAGCCACGCGACGAAGCGGCGCTGCGAGAGCTCGGAGCGACCCACGCGCTCGATGGAGCGCCGGTCATCGGGCGACGCCTCGTGACGAAACCACTCGTCCCAGTGGCTGCCGATCCCCTGGAGCGGAGCGCGCAGCAGCGCGCCGGAGCGAAAGCTTTCCCTGGTCCAGTGCCAGAAGGTCCAGAACCAGACGTACGAAACTGTGCTCACCGTCGTGCGAGAGTCATCGATCAGCGGCAGGCGGACGAAGGATGAAACGGAAAGGCATCCAGTCGGTCACACGTAGCCCTTCCCAGCTCGTCGCGAGCTCATCCGGCAACTCGGCATCGAGCCGATATTCGTTCTCCACCGAGAGCGTGGCGCGCGCGAACAACACCGGACGCCCCGTCGGCTCGGACACGAAGGTCACGTCGAAGGAGGGCTCCGCCTGACCGGGCGTTGCGTCGAGGTGGAACCGCATCCGCAACTGGCCGTCGCGCACGCTGAGATAGAGCACACGGGCAAAAGTCTCCACCCCCTCGGCGTGGACGATGAGCGCCGGTACGGGATGCGAGGTGCGCACGTGCAGCGGCTCGGTCATGGCGTGGCCGTACACGAGCTGCATGGCGCTGAGCCGATCCCAGTATTCCTGGAACCGCTCCGGCCACACCTCCCACCATGGCCGAATCAGGTCGAGCAGTCGCGTCGCCCGCGGCGCAGGTGGCGCCTCGGCGTCGGCCTGTGCCAGGCGCCAGACGAGAAGCTGCTCGACCGACATGTCGTTGGTCATCGTGTATCCTCTCGCGCCGGGGCGCGTCGCGACTCGTCGAGGTAAAGCTTCATTTCCCGCAGGGCATGACGCACCCACGCGCTGATGGTCTGCTCGGTGCGTCCTTCGCGCCGCCCGATCTCGGCGGCTGATTCATCGTTCAGGTAGCGCGCGATCAGCACGTCGCGCAGCTGCGGCGACAGCCGCGCCAGGGCGCCGTCGATGTCCAGCTTCAGTTGCGCGTGCTCGTCCGCCTGGAGCGCGTTGAGGTCGGGGAGGATCTCCGCCAGCCCGATCTCTTCGCCGTCGTCAGTGGGCAGCGGCGCGTCGAGCGACGCCATGCGGCTCTCCGACATCGCTCCGGCACGCCGCGCCGAGCGGTTCCAGTCGCGCCACAGATTCGTGGCGATCGTCGTGATGTAGGCCGAGAAGTTGCCGTCAGGCCGCAGCGTCCGCCGCGCGCGCAGCACCCGACACCAGGTTTCCTGGGCGAGGTCGTTCGCCTGTTGCCCGTTCAGGGTGAGCAGCTGGCAGCGTGCATAGAGCGGCTTCCAGTAGCGGTTCACCAGCATGTCGAGCGCCTCCACGTCCGGCGGCTCCTCGCGTGCGCCCGTGATCAGCCATGCATCGGGCCAGCTGGCGACGTCGCGAACGCCGTTGGCCGGCGGAGCGCCCAGACCGGGGCCAAATGCAAGCGATGCACGCGCGATCGCGCAATCCATGGCGAAGTCCTCAGCGAACCTCTGTGACGGACGCGCGGCCTGCAGGAGCCCGCGTCCACCCCATCAATACGCCGGCCGGCGAAAAGTTGAAAGAGGCGCCTTTGCATTGACCCGCCCGCGGCGGGCCCGGAACTTCAGGCGCGTCATGCGGGCGCTTCCAGCAGCGTCTCCATCTGGATCCCACGTTCCATCGTCTGCTTCACGGGACAGCGGTCGGCGATCAGCATCAGCCGCTTGCGCTGCTCGTCGTCGAGCGGCCCACGCAGCAGGATCTGCCGCTCCAGGCGCGTGATCCCCACGGCGGACCGCTCGCAATTCTCACAATCGGGCTCGTGCGAGCGCGCCGTGCGCAGCGAGACGTCGACCCCTTCCAGCGGCCAGCCTTTGCGATCCGCATACATGCGCAACGTGATGGCGGTGCATCCCCCCAGCGCGCCGAGCAGGTACTCGTAGGGCGTGGGACCGGCATCGGTCCCACCCAGCGCATACGGCTCGTCCGCGGTGAACCCGAAGCCTCGTGCCGCTACGTCCGTGCGGTATGGCGTTCGCCCGACCCGCGACGTCACCCACTCGCCCCCGTCCACATGCCCTTCCCCCTCTCCGGTCTCGCCCGCCGAATGCGTCGTCATGTGCCCTCGCTTGTCGGAAAGTTCGATGAACGGCGCACGACGTATCACCCGTTACGTCCCGGCCGGCATATCATCAAGGTCCGCCTCGCCACCCTCGTTCGCCGCCGCTGCGTGCCCCAGACTTTCACCGACGGTGGCGCAGACGTAATGGAACCGGAAGAGGGGCGCACCGATTCCCTCTCTGATGCCGGCGCCGAAGTCGCGCCATCCCTCAGCCCGGTACGGCGGGCCATTCTCGACCATTACCTGGAGTCGCGAGCATGACGAAGCGTGCGAACACGAACACGGATGCGCGGGACGACGAACAGCGCCGCGTTGCGGACGAGATGGCGGCTCGGCTGCGCGGGCGTGGCGTTCGGCTCGATGGGCGGGAATCAGGGGAGGACCTCGCGAACCTCCTCGAGGCCGTGGAGGAGTTCGAAGGGGTCGTCCAGTCGCATGGGGGCGATCTGATGGTGGATGAGCCGGTGCGCAGCGGCCGACCGGTCACGCCCGACGATCAGGCCTTCGTGCTTCCGGCTCGGCGCGAGCGGGAGAGCGTGGCCGAGTACATCGATCGCATCGCGGAAGCCATCGCTCGCGCGCGGCGCGTGCACGCGCGCGACTAGCTCCACGAGATCGCGCGGGCGGCATCGGTCCTCCCACATGAGCGAGTTGTCGGGACTCCCCCGTTCGGCTGATGGTCGGCGAGTGTGCACCACGAGAAGATGCAGAAGCGCGCCGCATGTCGGAAAATCATCGGCGTCAATCTCATCTCGTGCTCCCCATGTCGACCACACTCGAAGCACTCTCCAATGATCTCGCCGCGGCCGTGGACCGCTCGGCGCGCGGCGTCGTCGCCATTCACGCGCGGCGGCGCATTCCGTCCACTGGCGTCGCGTGGCGGCCCGGCGTCCTCGTCGCGGCGGATCACACCGTTCAGAAGGACGAAGACATCGCCGTCGTCCTCTCGGATGGTACCGAGGTCCGTGCGCGCGTGGGGGGCCGGGATCCGGCGACCGACATCTGCATGCTGCGCGTGGATGCCGACTCGGTGCAGCCGGCGAGCATCGACCTCGCGCCGCCTCGCGTCGGCCAGCTCGCGTTGACCGTAGGCCGTCCCGGCGCGGAGGTGACAGCCAGCCTCGGCGTCGTCTCCGCGGTTGGGCCGGAGTGGCGCACCGCGCGAGGCGGACGCATCGACCGGTTCGTCCGTCTCGACGTCGCGGTCTACGACGGATTCTCCGGCAGCCCGCTCGTGACCGCGTCGGGGCAGGTGGCTGGCCTGTGCACGTCGGGGCTCACGCGCGGCTCGGCGGTTGCCATTCCGGCCGCCACGGTCGATCGCGTCGTCGCGATGCTGCTCGCGAGC
>JBJMNM010000038.1:0-5989 GCA_045804305.1 Gemmatimonadaceae bacterium
GGCAACTCGCTCAACATGCAGCACCCGCGCACGATCCAGCTCGTGATGGACTCCCTGCGCTACTGGGTGGACCAGATGCACGTGGACGGCTTCCGCTTCGATCTCGCGCCGGTTCTAGCCCGTGAGCTTTATGATGTCGATAAGCTTTCTGCCTTCTTCGACATCATGCAGCAGGACCCCACGCTGTCTCGCGTGAAGCTGATCGCCGAGCCGTGGGACGTGGGGCCCGGCGGCTATCAGGTCGGGAATTTCCCGGTGCGCTGGACGGAGTGGAACGGCAAGTACCGCGACAGCGTGCGGAAGTTCTGGCGCGGCGAGCCGGGTCAGGTGTCGGAGATGGCGAGCCGGCTGGCCGGCTCGAGCGACATCTTCTCCGGCAGCGACCGCGGCGTGTACGCGAGCATCAACTTCATCACGGCGCACGACGGCTACACGCTGCGCGACCTCGTGAGCTACGAGCGGAAGCACAACGAGGCGAACGGCGAGAACAATCAGGACGGCCACAACGACAACATCAGCCGCAACTGGGGCGTCGAGGGCGAGACGGACGACCCGGCGGTGATCGACACGCGGTACCGGCTGATGCGCACCTTCCTCGCGACCCTCGCCTTCTCGCAGGGAGTGCCGATGCTCGCCCACGGCGACGAGCTCGCGCGCACGCAGAAGGGCAACAACAACGCGTACGCGCAGGACAACGAGCTCACCTGGATCGACTGGAACCTCGACGACCGGCAGAAGGAGCTCGTGGAGTTCACGCGTCGGTTGATCGCCATCCGGCAGGCGCATCCCGTGCTGCGGCGCCGGCATTTCTTTCGCGGCGCGGTCGTGCCGGGCTCCGAGCACAAGGACGTCACCTGGCTGGGCGCCAACGGGAAGGAGCTGAGCGACGCCGATTGGCGCGACCCGCAGGCGCATGCGCTCGGCATGCTGATCGACGGCGCGGCCACCGACGAGGTGGACGAGCGCGGCCATGCCGTCTGCGGCGACACCCTGCTCATCCTATTGAATGGCGGTGAGCAGAAGGTGACGTTCAAGCTCCCCGTGCTGGCGGCGGACAAGAAGATGTGGGTCATCATGGTGGATACGGCGCGCCACGAGATGCCGGTGCTCAAGAAGAAGAACGTGGAGCTCGAGGCGCACTCGCTCGTGCTGCTGCGCTTCGGCAGCGATCGGCGCATCTCGGCCGACGAGCCGCGGCGCGAGTCGCTCACGCCAGTGGAGCAACACACGCTATGACCGACGCCACGCGCTCCCTCACCGCGGCCCTGCCCCGGCTCGAATCCGGCGTGCGCGCCGCCCTGCTGGAGGGGCGGCACGGCGATCCGCATCAGGTGCTGGGGCCGCATCCGTACACGCTCGACGGCACGGCCGGCGTGCTGCTGCGCGTTCTCCAGCCCGACGCCGCGGACGTGCTCGTGCTGCGCGAGGGAGTGGCCACCGCGCTGCGCGCCGAGGGGGATGGCTTCTTTTCCGGCTTCCTTCCCGGCGCGTCGCTGCCGATGCGCTACGCCTTCCGCTTCATCGCGCCGGATGGTCATAGCTGGGAGCGCGGCGATCCCTACCGCTTCATGCCGTCGGTGGGCGAGATGGATCTGTATCTCTTCCGCGAGGGCACGCACCGCCGGTTGTGGACGATGCTCGGCGCGCACCCGCGCACGATGGACGGCGACGAAGGCGTGGCCTTCGCCGTGTGGGCGCCAAACGCCGACCGCGTGAGCGTGATCGGCGACTGGTGCAACTGGGATGGCCGCCAGTTCCCGATGCGGCGGCTCCACGACTCGGGGATATGGGAGCTGTTCATTCCGGGCGTGCGGCCGAACGCGCTCTACAAGTTCGAGCTGCGCACGCGCGAGGGTCAGCTCCGCGTGAAGACCGACCCCATGGCGCTCAAGATGCAGCAGGCGCCGGAGACGGCGTCGATCGTCGTGCCCGAGGGAACGTACCAGTGGCGCGACGACGGATGGATGACCTCGCGCGCGCACCGCAGCCTCGCGCACGAGCCGGTGCACATCTACGAGGTGCACCTGGGCTCGTGGGCGCGCGTGCCCGAAGAGAGCAACCGCCCGCTCAGCTACCGCGAGATCGCGCCGCGGCTCGCCGAGCACGTGAGGAAGCTCGGCTTCACGCACGTGGAGCTGCTGCCGGTGGCGGAGCATCCGTTCTACGGCTCGTGGGGCTACCAGGTGACCGGCTACTACGCGCCCACGTCGCGGTACGGCTCGCCGGATGACTTTCGCTTTCTGGTGGACACACTCCATCAGGCGGGGATCGGCGTGCTGCTGGACTGGGTGCCGGCGCATTTCCCCAAGGACGACTACGCGCTCCGCCGCTTCGACGGCACGGCGCTCTACGAGCACGAGGATCCGCGGCTCGGCGAGCATCCCGACTGGGGCACGCTGATCTTCAACTACGGGCGCAAGGAAGTCCGCAACTATCTCGTGGCGAACGCGCTCTACTGGCTGCACGAGTTCCACGTGGACGGGCTGCGCGTGGATGCGGTGGCCTCGATGCTCTATCTCGACTACAGCCGCAACGAGGGGGAATGGGTCCCCAATCAGTACGGCGGCAGGGAGAACCTCGCGGCGATCGATTTTCTCCGCGACATGAACAACGTGGTGTGTCAGGACGCGCCGGGCTGCGTGACGATCGCCGAGGATTCCACGGCATGGCCGGGCGTGACGCGGCCGATGAAGGAGGGCGGGCTGGGCTTCACCTTCAAGTGGAACATGGGGTGGATGCACGACACGCTCAGCTACTTCGAGCGCGATCCGATCTACCGGAAGCACCATCAGGACGAGCTGACCTTCGCCATGGTGTACGAGCACAGCGAGAACTTCATCATGCCGCTGTCGCACGACGAGATGGTGCACCTCAAGGGCTCGCTCTACGAGAAGATGCCGGGCGACCACTGGCAGCGGCTCGCGAACATGCGCTCGCTGCTCGCGTACCAGGTCACGCGGCCGGGCAAGTCGCTGGTGTTCATGGGAACCGAGCTCGCCGCTCCGACCGAATGGAATCACGACCAGTCGCTCGACTGGCATCTGCTGGGCGATCCGTCGCGCGCCGCGTTCATGGACTTCGTGGCGCGGCTGGGAAAGATCTACAAGGAGCTGCCGGCGCTCTGGCAGGCCGACCCCGACGCGCGCGGCTTCGAGTGGATCGACGTGGCCGACCGCGCCAACTCGGTGCTGTCCTACATGCGCCGCGCCGGCGACGCGCATGCGATCGTCGTGATGAACCTCACGCCAATTCCGCATGACGGGTATCGCATCGGGGTGCCGGAGCAGGGCGAGTACGTCTGCATGCTCTCCACGGACGACACTCGGTGGGGCGGGAGCGGGTACGGCGCGCGCTCGTCGGTGTGGGCGGACGACCATCCCTTCCATGGCCGCCGCTACTCGCTCGACCTCGTGCTGCCGCCGCTGTCGGTGATGGTGTTCGTGCCGGCGCGGCTGGCGCCCAAGGAGGGGTGATGGCCGAGTCCAGGTCATCGGTCGAGCGTATGACGATGCACGAGCAAGCCCCCACAGCCGCCACCGACCTGGACCGCCCCGCGCTACGCGCCCTGGCGGAGAAGCTCGGGATCCAGTCGTCGTACGTGGACCAGACGGGCGAATCGCTCCGGTTCACCTCCGACGCCACGCGCGAGCAGCTCCTCGCCGCCATGGGGTACGACGCGAGCAGCGAAGCCGCGGCGATGAAGGTGCTGCGGACGCTGCGCCGCGCTGAACGTCAGCGGCTGATCGAGCCCGTGCGCGTGGTCCGGCAGCAGAGCCGCACGCTCTCGCGCGTGATCGCGCGCACGCCGCGCATGGAGGCGGAGGCGATCGAGTGGACGCTCACGCTCCGCACCGAGGAAGGCACGACATACCGCTGGGCGGGCGCCACGCACGGCGGGCGCGGGCGGCGCGTGCAGCTCACGCTCCCGATCCGGCCCCCGCTCGGCTACCACGATCTCACCGTCACCTTCCAGGGCGCCGGCATTCGCGAGAGCGCCACGCAGCGGCTGATCGTCGTCCCGTCCCAGTGCACGCCGCCCGAGGCGCGGATGCGCGGCCACCGCGGCTTCGGCATCACGACGAACCTGTACACGGTCCGCAGCGCCGGAAACTGGGGCGCCGGCGACTTCGGCGATCTCGGTGCGCTCGCCGAATGGGTGGCACATCAGGGCGGCGCCTTCGTGGGAATGAATCCCCTGCACGCGCTGCGCAACGAGGGCTACGACGTGAGCCCCTACAGTCCGATCACGCGGCTGTTTCGTAATCCCATCTACCTGCGGGCGGACCATATTCCGGAGTATGCCCACGACGAGTGGGCCCGCGCGCACGTGGCCGCGCCGGAGTTCCAGGCGTCGCTCCGCGAGCTGCGCGACGCGACGATGCTCGACTACGGCCGCATCATGGCGCTCCGCGCGCCGGTGCTCGAGTCGCTGCATCGCACATTCGTGGAGCGCGAGTCCGGTGGGCACTCGCATCGCGCACGCTCGTACGCGATGTACCGCGACCGCGAGGATCCGCAGCTCACGCAGTACGCGACGTTCATGGCGATCGCCGAGCGCGAGGGCCCCGACGCGCGCATGTGGCCCGAGGAGCTCCGCGCCGCGCGGTCGGACGCGGTGGAGCGCATGCGCGAGCAGCTCGCCGACCGCGTGGACTTTCACCGCTGGCTCCAGTTCGAGATCGACCGGCAGCTTGGCCACGCCGCGCTCGACGCGTCGCGAGCCGGGCTCTCCCTCGGATTGTATCAGGATCTCGCGGTCGGATCGTCCGCGTCGGGGAGCGACGTGTGGGCGAACCCCGAGCTGTTCCGCCAGGGCGCCACGGTTGGCGCGCCGCCCGACATGTACTCCGACGAGGGGCAGAACTGGGGACTGCCGGCCATCGATCCGCACGTGCTGCGGGAGACGGGCTACGACTACTGGGTGCGCCTCCTGCGCGCCGGCTTCCGTCACACCGGCGCGCTGCGCATCGATCACGCGCTCGGCCTGTTCCGGATGTTCTGGGTGCCACTCGGCCACTCCGCGCGCGACGGCGCGTACGTGACGTCGTACGTGGACGAGCTGCTCGGCATCCTCGCGCTCGAGAGCGTGCGACACAACGCCGTGGTGGTCGGCGAGGACCTCGGCACCGTGCCACCCGAAGTGCCCAGGGTGCTCGACAGGTGGGGCGTGCTCGGCTCCAAGGTGCAGGTGTTCGAGCGCGACTTCCACTCCGGGCGCTTTCGCCGCGCCGAGGAGTACCGCCGCATGGCGCTCGCGACGGTGAACACCCACGACCTTCCTCCGCTCATCGGCTGGATGGAAGGACGCGACATCATGCTGCGCTCCGAGCTCGGCGACCTGAGCGACCCCGCACAGGCGAACGCGATGCGCGAGACGCGCTGGATCGAGCGCGTGGCGCTGGTGGAGTCGCTGATCGACGAAGGCATCCTCCCGGAGTCCGCGCGCGAGAACGTGACCTCCGACGACCTCATCGCCGGCGTGCACACCTTCATCAGGCGCACCCCCTCGGCGCTCGTGGGGCTGTCGCTCGACGACCTCGCGCACGAGACGACGCCGGTGAACATCCCCGGCGTGTGGCAGGATCGGTACGCGAGCTGGTCGAGGCGGATGCGGGAGACGCTCGAGGAGCTTCTCGACAATCCAAGGACTGAAAGGGCGTTGGGGAGATGATTGACCGCGATGAATCCCGCACGCTTCTCGACGCACGGCGTTGGGGCGCGACGTTCGCGACGTGAACCGCGCGTCGACTAGCCGCATGCGCCCGCTGACCTCCACGTACCGCCTCCAGCTCAACGCGAGCTTCACTCTCCACCATGCCCGCGAGCGCGTGCCGTACCTGCACCGCCTCGGCGTCTCGCACCTGTACCTCTCCCCGGTACTGGCGGCGCGACGGGGCAGCACGCATGGCTACGACGTCGCCGATCCGACTCACGTGAGCCTGGAGCTCGGCGGCGATGCGGCGCTCGTCGCGCTGGCGGATGAGGCGCA
>JBJMNM010000039.1:0-6581 GCA_045804305.1 Gemmatimonadaceae bacterium
CGCGATCGTGCCGTCGCCGCTGATGCCGCACCTGATGGCCGACTGGCTGCTCGAGCGGGCGCGCGCTCGATGGCCGAGCCGGGCCGTAGGCACCGCCGCCCTGGCATCGCCGCCAAGTGTTCCGTGGCAGCGAACGGGCGAGGATGGCACGCACTACGTCAGCTTCGCCGAGTGGATGTGCCCGATCAACTGCGTCGAGCCGGCGCGATGTCCACATACGAAGGGGGAGCGGAGCTGGAGCCTGCCGGTCGCCATCACGGCCTACGTCGAGGGTGAGCGCGCCGCGGGAAGGCCCGTGGAGGGACCATTCGTCTTTCACTGCCTGCACCGCGCCTTCGGCGTCGGGATGCTCGACGTACGGGACATCGTGGCAGCCGACCAGGCGATCGCGGCGCGCGGCGAGCAGGGGGCGGCCGCCTTCCTGGTGGGCACCACCTCCCACTGCCATGGAGCGCTCCAGCGCATCGTCGTCGGAGCCTGACCAGGGGAACGCAACGGTTCCCTCGCAGGGTTTCTCTGGTGAGATTTCGTCAGCCGCGCGCGACAGCGCGCTCCATCGCACGAGGAAGATCTTGGCTACCACGCACACATTCGACGTCGTCATCGTCGGGGCAGGGCCGGCGGGGATGTGCGCCGCGCTCTACACCGGCCGCTCCATGCTCAGGACCGCCGTGCTCGAGCGCGGCATTCCTGGCGGCGAGCTGCTCAACACCGAGAAGCTCGACGACTGGATCGGCGAGAAGTCGATCCTCGGATGGGAGCTCGCCAACAAGTTCTACGAGCACGCCAAGGAGTTCGGCGCGGAGTTCGTGACCGCCAACGTCACCTGCGTGCGCCGCCGACACGACGGCACCTTCGAGACCGTCACGGACTCGGGCGACACGTACCACTCGCCAGCGGTGATCGTCACGGCCGGCGGGACGCCGATCAAGCTCGGCATCCCGGGCGAGCTGGAGTTCGCCGGCAAGGGCGTGTCGTACTGCGCGATCTGCGACGGCGCCTTCTTCAAGAAGCACACGATCGTCGTCGTTGGCGGGGGCGATGCCGCGGTCGAGGAAGCCGATTTCCTCACGCGCTATGCCGACAAGGTCTACGTGGTACACCGTCGGGATGCGTTCCGCGCGTCGCGCATCCTCCAGGAGCGGCTGTTCGCGAACCCTAAAGTCGAGGTGATCTGGAATGCCGTGGCCGAGGAAGTGCTCGGCGACGAGAACGGCCTGATGACGGGGCTGCGCATTCGCGACGTCGTCACCGACGAGGTCCGCACGCTCGACGCGACGGGCTGCTTCGTCTTCATCGGATTCCGGCCGAACACCGGCATCATCGACGGGCACTTCGACCATGACGAGATGGGCTACGTGTTGACGGACACGATGATGTCGACGTCGATCAAGGGATTGTTCGCCGCGGGCGACCTGCGGTCGCAGCTCACACGCCAGGTCACGACCGCTGTGGGCGACGCCACGACGGCCGCCATCGCGGTGGAGAAGTATCTCAAGGCACGCGCGGAGGGCGGCCACGCCGTCAACGCGCACGGCAGCGGAGGATACGCGGTGTGATCATCGACGTCCGGACGGTCGGTCCGTTCCAGGAGAACAGCTATCTCGTCGTCGACGAGACGACGAGCCGCGCCGTACTGATCGATCCGGGCGACGAGGGCGCGCTCCTCGTGGAAATGGTGCGTAACTCCGGCGCGACGCTCGAGGCGATCTGGCTCACCCATGCCCACATCGATCACATCGGCGGCATCGCGGAAGTGCGCCGCCACTTCGACGTCCCGGTATTTCTGCATCCGCTCGACCTGCCGTACTACACCACGCTCTCGGCGCGTGCGGCGCAGATGTACGGCGTGTCGTTCGAGCAGCCGGACGGACCGGATCGCGAGCTCGCGGATGGTGACGTGCTGGCGGTGGGATCACTACGATTTACCGTGATGCATGTACCCGGGCATGCGCCGGGACTCGTGAGCTTCAACGGGCAGGGCGTCGCGCTGTCGGGCGATCTCCTGTTCGCGGGCTCCATCGGGCGCACCGATCTGCCGCTGGCCAACCCGTTCGACATGGATGCGTCGCTCGATCGCATCGGTACCCTGCCGCACGAGACGATCGTGTATCCGGGGCATGGCGCGCCCACGTCCATCGGCGATGAGAAGCGGTCGAATCCGTTTCTCGCCGGCCGCGCGCGCGCCCTCAAGCGCTGATGGCGCGCGCGATGCCGGCGGTCGTCGCGATGGTGCTGCTTGCCGCCTGGTTGGGTGCCGCTCTGCTCGTGGCCGCGGTCGTCGCGCCGGCGGCGTTCGCCGTGTTGCCATCGCGCACGCTGGCGGGTGCGCTGGTCGGACGCGTGCTGCCCGTGCTGTTCTGGTCCGGGATGCTCGTCGGGCTCGCCGCCGCCGCGCTCACGTGGACGCTGCCCGCCCGCGCCTGGCGCACGGGCGCGGCGCTCGCGCTCGTTGCGGCGTGTGCCGCCGCGCAGCTCGTGATCGCGCCGCGCATCGAGCGCATTCGCGCTGGGGTTGGCGGTGCCATCGACGCGTTGGAGCCGTCGGACCCGCGCCGCCAGGCCTTCGGCCGCCTGCATGGACTGAGCGTGCTGTGGATGGGCCTCGGCGGCCTCGCCGCGGTCCTCGCGCTGGTTCTGCTGGCCCGTCTCATCACCGCCCGGAGCACACCATGAGTGAAGAACCTCGCCTGCCACGCATCGATGCCGATGCCGCTCCCGACGAGGTGCGACCCACCTTCGACGCCTTCATCAAGCAGCGCGGCAAGGTGCCGAACCTTTTTCGCGTGTCCGCCCATGCACCGCGCTTCACCGCACGGCTGGCGGCACTGAACGCCGAGGTGATGGGTGAAGGGCAGGTGCCCGTGCTGCTCAAGGAGCTGTTGAGCACGCGCGTGTCGCACATCAACCTGTGCGATTATTGACTGGCCTCTCACACCGCCTTGGCAAGGCGGCAGGGTGCCACCGACGCGCAGCTCGACGCGATCTCGCGCGCCGAGTACGATAGCTTCGAGCAGTCGTGGCGCTCCGCGCTGCGCTACGCTGACGAGATGACTCCCACGCCGGGCATCGTCTCCGACGCGACGTTCGCCGAGCTCGCGGCGAGCTGGAATGCCACGCAGATCATCGAGATCACCGCGGTGATCTGCATGTTCAACTTCTTCAATCGCTTCGCGCACGCGCTCGAGATTCCCGTCACCCGCTGACCGATCGCGCGCCGCTCGTACAAGGTTCACCACTTCCGAGAGCTTCGTCATGGCCGCCGCCACACGCACCGAGAAGGATCCGCTGGGCCCGAAGGAAGTCCCCGTCGACGCCCTCTATGGCGTGCAGACGCTGCGCGCGCGGGAGAACTTCCCGATCAGCGGCCTCAAGCCGCTCTGGCCGTTCGTCATGGCCCAGACCTGGATCAAGAAGGCAGCCGCCCTGACGCACAAGGAGACCGGCCGGCTGGATGCTGAACGCGCCGACGCGATCGTCAAGGCGGCGGACGAGGTGCTCGCGCACAAGCACGACGATCAGTTCGTCGTGGATCCGTACCAGGCCGGCGCGGGCACGTCGCACAACATGAACGTCAACGAAGTGCTGGCCAATCGCGCCAATGAGCTGCTCGGCGGACAGCGCGGGACCTACACTCCCGTGCATCCGAACGACCACGTCAACATGGCGCAGAGCACCAACGACACGATTCCCACGAACATCCGGCTGTCGATCCTGTCGCAGCTCGGTGGGCTGGTGAAGGCGTTCGAGGTGCTGCGTGACGCGCTGGCGGCGAAGGGCATGGAGTTCGACGACATCGTGAAGGCGGGGCGCACGCATCTCCAGGACGCGATGCCGATCCGGCTCGGCCAGGAGTTCACCGCCTACTCCATCTCCATCGACCGCAACATCCAGCGCATCAAGCAGGCGGCCGACTACCTGCGCGATCTGGGGATCGGCGGGAGCGCCGTGGGCACGGGCGTGACGGTGGAGAAGGAATACCCCGCGCTGATGAACAAGCACCTCAAGGCGATCACCGGTCTCGACCTGCGCATCGGGGAGGACCGCATCCAGCTCATGCAGAGCATGGGCGACGCCGCCGCATTCAGCGCCACGCTGCGCGTCATGGCGATCGACCTGAGCAAGATCGCGAGCGATCTGCGGCTCATGGTGATGGGACCGCGCACCGGCATCGACGAGATCAAGCTGCCGGCCGTGCAGCCCGGATCATCGATCATGCCGGGGAAGATCAACCCGTCCATCCCGGAGATGGTCAATCAGGTCTGCTTCCAGGTCATGGGGCTCGACACCACGGTGGGCATCGCGGCGGAGCACGGCCAGCTCGAGCTCAACGTGATGATGCCGGTCATCGCGCACAACATCCTGTTGTCGATGCGCATCCTCACCAACACGGCGCAGGTGTTCGCCGAGAAGACCGTGCGGGGGATCGAGGCGAACCGGGAGATGCTCGCGTACTGGGTGGAGCGGAGTGCCGCGCTCGCGACGGCCCTCATGCCGCACATCGGCTACGCGAGGGCGGCGGAGCTGAGCAAGCAGTCGGTCAAGGAGGGGATTCTTGTGCGGGACATGGTGAAGCGCGACAAGCTCCTCCCCGCCGACGAGATCGATGAGGTGCTCGACCTCCGGAAGATGACGGAGATCGGGGTGCCGGGCGGCAAGCACGGCATGGTGGCGGGCGGGTAACCCGCTCTTTCGGGCGGTCACGAACCCGGGTTACATTGAAGCGTGCGCATCACGACCCAAGCCGAATACGGACTCATCTGTGCCCTCCATCTGGCCCGCCGCGTAAGCGAGGGGCCGGTGACTGGTCGTGAGATCGCCATGCAGGAGCGGCTGCCGGGCGACTACGTCGAGCAGATCATGCTCAAGCTCCGGCGCGCCGGCATCGTGCACAGCACCCGCGGCGCGCACGGTGGCTATCGCCTGGCGCGGCCCGCGGACCAGATCAGCGTGAAGGACGTGATGAATGCGTCGGAGCACTCCACCTTCGACGTGCATTGCGAGTCGCACCCCGTGGAGGAGGAGCGCTGCGCGTCGTCGCACGACTGCAGCATCCGGCCCGTGTGGCTGCTCCTTCAGCGGCGCATCGACGAGGTGCTCGGGGGGGTGCGCCTGAGCGATCTGCTGTTGCAGGAGAGCGAGGTGCGCGAGCGCGTCGGTCTGACGCAGCCGGCGATGGCGTCCGGCCGGCTCGCGCTGCCGATCCTCCAGGGCTGACGCGCCGGCGCAGATGCGCCTCTTTCGCTCGTTCCGCGACGACCGCGCCCTCCAGCGCCGCAGTGCCGCGTATGCCGCGACGCTGATGCTCGAGCCGCCGGCCAGCGACGTGGAGTGGCTGTCGTCACAGGCCACGCGCGGCGACGTGGACCACGCCATCTGGGAGCTGCGCTACCTGCGACGCGCGCTCGGCATTCTCGTGGCTCAGCGCGATGCGCTCGACGATCGCACGCCGTCGGAGGTGCTGCGCACGCTCGCCGACCGGATGCACAAGGACCCGAACGTGGACGACGAGCTGCGCGAGCTGGCCGAGCGGCAGTTCAACGCGCGGTTGAGCGCGTATCGCGATGCCTTCACGTCGCGCGGCCATGGTACCCCCGCGCTCCGCGTGGCGCAGAATCTTCTCGCCTTCGCCGGGGGCCCCATTCGCGCCAACGATCCGGTTGTGCAGCGCGGGGAGGCGCTCGTCGCCGACATCCTGAGCTCGGCAGCGACGACCCTTCGCGA
This sequence comes from Gemmatimonadaceae bacterium, assembly GCA_045804305.1. Taxonomy (GTDB): domain Bacteria; phylum Gemmatimonadota; class Gemmatimonadetes; order Gemmatimonadales; family Gemmatimonadaceae; genus AG11. The sequence goes on from JBJMNM010000039.1 coordinate 5,725, forward strand.
CACGTTCGGCGCGGCGGAGCTGCCGGAGGACGTCGCGCCGTCGAAGGTGGGGCGGTAGCGCGGCTGGAGAAGGGTTCATCGCGGAGTGCGGGCATCGTTGCGCCGGTCGCAAGAGCAAGAGCAGGAGCAAGAGCGTGGGACTGCTCCAACATCCAGCGGATCACTCCGAGTGGCTGTCGGACTTCGAGTGGCCCGCCACGCGGCTGCGACCACGCGGGCATCGCTCCTTTACTCGTCGAGATCGTCGGAGGGCTAGCCTCTGTCTTTGGGGTGCGCCGAATACCGCCCTCATCAGCCCTCCGACGCGCTTTGGTTCGGTGAGCGGATCTCTCCCCGCAACCCCACGCAGTCTTGCGGTTGCCCGGACTGAGGGACTGACCAGTATTGTATGGATGCCGGCGTGGTCGAACCGCGTGGCGGGCCATTAGGAGTCCGACAGCCACGCGGAGTGATCCGCTGGATGTTGGAGCAGTTCAGATGTTGGAGCAGTCCCACGCTCTTGACCTTTCGACCCGCGCATCGATCCTCGTTTCCCATAATGGATCTGGAAGAAGTGCAGGTCCTTCGCTGCGCTCAGGACGACAGCTAGATTTCCGGTGATGTCCGCCCCTCTGCTTCTCGGCGCGCACGTGAGCGCCGCCGGCGGCGTGCCCGAGGCGCCGCCTCGCGCCGCCGCCATTCACGCCACCGCACTGCAGCTCTTCACCAAGATGGCGAACCGCTGGGCCGAGCGGGACTGCGCGGAGGGCGAGTGCGTCGCCTTCCGCGAGCGGGTCGCCGCCACCGACGTGGTGGCCACGATGGCGCACGACTCCTACCTCATCAACCTGGCGAGTCCGGATCCGGTGCTTCGCGCG
>JBJMNM010000040.1:0-2961 GCA_045804305.1 Gemmatimonadaceae bacterium
CTATCAGCCTGGCGACGACCTGCGCTACGTGGACTGGAAGATCGCCGCCCGCTCCGACCGCTGGGTGGTGAAGCAGTACGAGGAAGAGACGAATCTGCGCGCCACGCTCATCCTCGACGTCAGCCGCTCGATGGATTGGCGCGGGGCGTCGGTCGTGCCGCGGCTCACGAAGCGCGCGTACGCGGAGCAACTCGTCGCCGCGCTCGCGCTGCTGCTCCTGCGGCAACGCGATGCGGTCGGGCTCGTACGGTTCGACGATGCGGTACGCACCAGCATCCCACCGCGGGCGCGGACTACGCAGTGGCGCCGATTGGCGGCGGCGCTCGCCGAACCCGCCGGCGGCCGCGCGTCCGACCTCGCCACCGCGCTCGGTCAGGCGGCCCGGCTCGTCACGCGACGCGGCATGGTGATCCTCGTCAGCGATCTCCTCGTCGATGTGGAGGCGGCGCTGCCGGCCCTGCGCGGCCTTCGCGCGGTCGGGCATGACGTCGTGGTGTTCCACGTGATGGATCCAGCCGAGCGGCATTTCACGCAGACGGCCGAAGCGCAGTACGCCGATCCGGAGTCGGACCTGGCCGTGCCGGCCGCCGGCGCCGACGTGCGCGCGGCGTACGACACCACGGTCACCACCGTGATCTCGGAATGGCGGGAGGCACTGGGCGCGATGGGCGCGGGCTACGAGCTCGTGCTCACCGACCAGCCGTACGCGCTGCCACTCCGTCGCGCCTTCGACTTCCGCCAGCGGCGCCCGTGAGCTTTCTCGCTCCACTGTTCCTGCTGCTCGGCGCGGCCGCGGCGGTCCCGCTGCTCCTGCATCTCATGCGGCGCAACGTGTCGGCCCGCGTGGACTTTCCCGCCGCGCGCTATCTCCAGCGCGCCGAGCAGGAGCACAGCCGATCGCTGCGATTGCGGAACCTGCTGCTCATGGTGCTCCGCGTGCTCCTGATTCTCGCGCTCGCGTTCGCCGCCGCGCGGCCATTCATGCGTGGTGCAGGCGCGGGCGTGGGACATGGTGCGACGGCCGTGGCCATCGTGCTCGACAACTCACTCTCGACCACGGCCGTGGTCGGAGGCGCGCCGGTGTTCGACCGGCTCCGCGCAGCGGCGCAGGATGCCCTCGCCACCGCCACGCCCGACGACAGGCTATGGTTGCTCACCGCCGATGGTCGCCTGCGCGCCGGCACTCGCGAGGCGTTGCTCGCGGAGCTCGCGCAACTGACGCCCCTCGAGGGCGCCGGGGATCTGCCGCTCGCGTTCCGCCGCGCCGCCGCCGCCGTGCAGGAGGCGCTGGTGCCCAGCCGGATCGTCGCGGTGGCGACGGACGGACAGCGTACCGCGTGGACCGCCGCGTCGCGCGCCGCGATCCCCACGTCGGTGTTCGTGCCCCCCGGTGATCCGCCTCCCAACCGCGCCGTGCTGCAGGCGTCGGCCGAGCCGGCGCGATGGACGCCGCGCGGGTCGATCGTCGCGCGCGTGGACGCGGAGGATTCCGTTGGATACCGCGTCGTCATCGGCGAGCGCACGGTAGCGCGAGGCACGGCCGGCCGCGGAGAGCCGATCGTCCTTCGCGTCAGCCCTCCCGAGCGCGGATGGCAGGCCGGCCGCGTCGAGCTCGAGCCCGACGACTTCCGCGCGGACGATGTTCGCCACTTCGCCGTCTGGATCGGGTCGGCGCCGGCCGTGACGAGCGACGCGTCGGCGGGCGCGTTCGTCGCCACCGCGCTCAGCGCACTCGTCGCCGATGGCCGCGCCACGAGCGGCGCGGACATACGGCTCACCTCGGCCGACGCGGCGAGGCAGCTGCCCGCGCTGATCGTCCCGCCCGCCGATCCCGTGCGACTCGGTGCGGCGAATCGCGAGCTCGCGCGACTCGGCGTGCCGTGGCGCTTCGGCGCGCTCGACAGGGCGCCGAGCATCGCGCGCGGCGGCCGACTCGATGGCGTGAACGTGACGGAGCGGTATCGACTCGTGCGCGAAGGCGTTGCCCTGAGCGATACCCTCGTCACCGCCGGCGGCGAGCCATGGGTGGTGGCGGGGCCCGGCTACGTCCTCGCCGCGTCGCGGCTCGATCCGGCCGCCACGAATCTTCCCGTTCGAGCAATCTTCGTCCCATGGATCGCCGACCTGCTGGCGCTGCGGCTGGGCGCGCCGGCTGGCGATCTCGGCGCGCCGGTTGCTGCCGTACCCGGTGCCGTGGTGACCTTGCCAGCAGGCGCCGATGCGCTGGAGAGTCCGACCGGCAGTCGGCGCAGTGTGACGACTGGTGATCGGACGGACGCGCCGGACGAGCGCGGGGTCTGGTTCATTCTCCGTGGCGGCCGGCGCATCGGCGCGCTCGTGGTGAACGCGCCGCCCGAGGAATCCTCGCTCGCGCGCTGGCAGGGCGACGCCCTGGCGTCTCGGCTGGCCGGCCGCGCCGGACGCACGGCAGGCACTTCCGATGCGTGGGTCCGGAACACCTTCGTGGCGGGCACTCGCCGCCCCGCTGTCACCCCCCTTCTTCTGCTTGCGCTCGTGCTCCTCGCCGCTGAAGCGGTCGCGGTTCGCACTTCCCGTTCTACCGCCGCATAGTGTCCCTTCCAAGTCTGCTCGACGCGATCGAACGGCTGCCCGCCTTCACGCGCCTGCTCAATACTCTCCCCGTTCCGGGCGCGACGCTGCGCGCGACCGGCCTTCCCGGCTCCGCCGACGCCACCCTCGTGGCGGCGCTCGCGCGTCGGCTGCCGACGCGCTTCATCATCGTCGTGGCGGACGGCGTGCCGCAGGCGGAGCGACTGCTCGCCGACCTTCACACGCTGATCGACGAGACCCCGGTCGCGCTCTATCCGCCGCGCGAAGGTTTCGGCGAGGCGGAGCCCCACGTGGAAGTCGCCGGCGAGCGCGTGGAGACGCTCGAGCGGCTGAGCCGCGGAGAGATTCGCGTCCTGCTCACCACGCCGCGCGCCCTGCTGGAGCGCACGC
>JBJMNM010000041.1:0-5188 GCA_045804305.1 Gemmatimonadaceae bacterium
CCAGCTCGCGCCGTCGCTGCCGACGGCGGGCGCCTCAGATCGTTCAAGATTCCGACGCCCAACAGTCAGCCGCGACAGATCACGCTGGGCTCCGACGGCAACATGTGGTTCACCGAGTCGGAGTTCAACGTGAGCCAGATCGGCGTCGTGGATGCCAAGGGAAAGATCAGCGAGTTCGTCGTACCCAGTCCCGGCACGCAGCCCTCGGACATCGTGTCCGGCCGCGACGGCGCGCTCTGGTTCACGGAGCCGTCGGGATTTCCCAACGTGATCGGGCGCGTGACGACGGCCGGCGAATTCACCGAATTCGGGCCGGGCTGTGATGCCAACACGTGCAGCGCCGTGCCCGAAGGCATCGCGAGCGGTCCGGATGGCAACATCTGGTTCACGGAGTCCCTTCGAAACGCCATCGGCAAGCTGACGCCGTCGGGAGAGTTCACCTTTTACCTCATCCCGACTCCCGGGGCGAATCCGCACGGCATCACCGTCGGCCCGGACGGCGCGCTCTGGTTCACGGAGTTCAACGCCAACCAGATCGGCCGCATCACGACCGCGGGCGTCATCACGGAGTTCGGTCTGGTGACGGGCAGTCCCGATCGCATCACGCTGGGGCCCGATGGAAACCTCTGGTTCACGGAGCCATTCCCGTTCGACAGCCGGATCGGCCGTATCACCCCATCGGGCGTCATCACGGAGTTCTCACTCGCCGACAATACCCAGCCGCGGGACATCGTGGCCGCGTCCGACGGCAATCTCTGGTTCACCGCGTACGGCACCGGTCAGCTCGCGCGCATCACGCCGGACGGCGTGGTCACCAACGTGCAAGCGGTGAAGGGCGGCCCATGGGGAATCGGACGGGGAGTGGGTGGCACGATCTGGCTCACCCAGTTCGATGGCAACCAGGTGTCGCGGTTCACGCTGGGTCCGTGAAGGCCGCAGTGCACGGAGCTCGTTCACGAAGTGGGGGCGTGTGGGGCGGGCGTTGCCGCCCGTCCCGTGTGCTCCCCTTACTGCCTGGCCAGTGCGCGCGGACGGGAGGCGAACGGATTTCCGCCGAGGACCGAGGAGATGTCGGCGATCGCCTTCTGTCCCCGCACGCTGTTCCCGGCCGCGTCGAGCGGCGGCGACACGACCGCGATGCCGAACTTGCCCGGCGAGACGGCGATCAGCCCTCCGCCAACGCCGCTCTTGCCCGGCAGTCCCGTGAGATAAAGCCACTTACCCGTGTCGTCATACAGGCCGGCCGTGGCCATGACGGCGAGGATCGCCGGCACGTGGTCGGCCGAGACGGCCTGCTTCCCCGTGACGGGATTGCGGCCGCCGTTCGCCAGCGTCGCGGCCATCATGGCGAGATCGCGCGCGTTCACGCCCACCGAGCACTGGCGGGTGTACAGATCGGTTGCCTGCTGCGGATTGTTCTTGATACGACCGTAAGCATGCATGAGCATCGCGATCGCCTGATTGCGCTGGTTCGTCTCCGATTCGGACTTGTAGACGTCCTGGAGCACGGACAGCTTGCGTCCGGCGAAGTCCTCATAGGTACCCAGGATGTTCGCCCAGATGGCATCGGATGATCCACCGCCTACCATGCTCGTGGCGGCGATCGCCCCTGGGTTCACGAGGGGGTTCATCTCGCCGCCCTTGTTCAATTCGATCGCGACGATGGAGTTGAAGCGCACGCCGGTGGCGTCGACGCCCATGTTGTTCCGGATCGCCGCCTCGCCGGAATCCTGAATGACGCGGGCCATCGTGAAGACCTTCGAGATCGACTGAATCGAGACTTCGGTCGTGACGTCGCCGGCGGTGAAGACCTTCCCGTCGGCCGTGATGAGCGCAATGCCGAAGATCTTGGGATCCACTTTCGCGAGCGCCGGTATGTAGTCGGCGTTCTTCCCCTCGGCGAGGCCCTTGTACTTCTCATAGGCCGCGGCCACCGACTGCGTGGCGTTCAGTCCATCCTGTGCATCGGCGACGAGGGGCGCGGTCGCAGCAAGGCACACGAACGCGATGCCGAGGCGTGCCGAGCGAGTGACAGGTATGCTGCGCATGGTCAATTCCCTCCAAATGTCTGCGAGAAGCTGTACTTGAAAGACGCCTGCATCCATGGGTCCGTTCCTCCAATGAAGTTGAGCCCGCGGCATCAATGCTTCTCCAATGCGTGTGCTGATTCCCACGACCGCACCTTGAGCCGCGCGCTGTCGAACAGTCGCGCGTAGTTCCCGTGGCGAACCTTCTCGCTCGCCTCCGGCGTCAGCGCCGCCCAGAGGGGCGCATACATCTCGAACACGGCGAAGTACGATGCCGAGTCGGCTGAGGCGACGTTGTCCGTCCCGAACAGGAAGCGGTCGGGATAGCGGTTGATCAGGTCGGCGGTGACCTTGACCGACTGCGGCGTGGCGACGATGTACTTCGCAACCTCGTCCCACGAGATGTCGAACGACACGTGCCGCATCGCGGGATCGGCCAGGATGCTCTCGACGATCTGCACCTGGCGGGGATCGCGCGCCGGTGCGTCGGCCTCTCCCGTGCCCTGACGCTGCGCGGGGCGCACGACTCGTCCCAGCCCCATATGCGCCCAGATGATCGACGTCTGCGGATGACGGCGGAGCAGCGCCTTCATCTGTGTCAGATACGTCGGCTCCTGTCCCGCCTTCGCGAACGGGCGGTCGATGTCGTTGTGCAGCAGGACGACGAGTCCGGCCTCACCGGCGAAGGCGAGGATGCTGTCGAGTGCCGGATTCGTCAGGCTCGCGACCTCGCCGGCCACCTTGGACGAGACGAACTCCTTGTGGATCGAGAACTCGCCGATGCCGGAGAACACGTTCGGGAACGCCGCGAGCACGCGGCGAATGTGATCGACTGCGTACATGTCCGCCGGATTGAAGCCGGTGATCATCGGGTCGAAACGCGCCTGCGCCGCCTTCGGCAGCGACCGGTATTGCACCGCAATCCAGGCGTCGGTGAAGGAGTAGTAGTAGAGCGGCGCGTCAGTCTCGAGGTAGTACGTCGGCGCGAAGTCGCCCGAGTTGGCGTAGACCCAGGACTGCTGGAGCGGAATGCCGAACAGCGTCGATCGTCCGACGCGGGCCCCCATGATCGTGAGGACGGCCGCGACGTCCGGTCCGCGCTGGATGTAGTTGGTCAGATGGAAATGGCTGTCGTTGAAGTCGTCGGTGCGCTGCGCGGCGCCTCGGCTGGAAGCGGCAACGAGTACGGCGAGGAGCAGCCTCACGGTGCAGCAGCTCATCGTTCGGTACCGCGCAGCAACGGAGGTCCGTCGTCGGCCACGGTGAGATCCATTGATGCCCGCCGACGTGGTAGCGAGAACATGCCTGTGTCGTTGTGAACGATCGTGACGAGCTCACCGCCGCCGAGGCGATACGCATGCGAGCTTGATGGAGACTGCTGACGGCCTCCAGCGCGTTCTACTGGACGATGGGCGTATCAACTCGATGTCACGCGCAGGCCATGCGTCGGTCCAAGGTCCAACTGCCGGCTCGGCAACGCACCCGGTACTGTCCGGCCTGTTGGACGGACATGGCATCCGAGGTCGCAATGGGTCACTCTCATCGTCGTGGCGCGCCACGACGGTCGCTCCTGATCGCGCTCGTCACCGTGGCGGCGCACGTCGCCGGCTCTCGAGCTGCCGCCGCGCAGGAGGCTGATCCGCTCCCCACGAAGGCGGACTCGCTCAAGTTCCCGAATACGACGGCCGGAGAGTTCACGCCCTCGACGGGATACCAGATCATCAAGACCGACGCCGGCAGCTTGAATGTCAGCGTCTACGGATTGTTCCGATACATGAACCAGATGCCGGCCGGGCAGACGTACACCGATCATCTCGGACGCGTCCGCGAAGTCAATCCGCGCAATGATCTGAACTGGCACCGCACCTTCGTCTGGTTCACGGGCTTCTTCGGCGATCCGAAGTTCCGCTACAACATCACCGCCTGGGGGCTCGGCACGACGCAACAGGTGTTGATGTTCGGGAACCTCCAGTACCTGGCCGCCGACTGGTTCAACGTCGGCGTCGGGATCGCCCCGAATCTCACGGCGCGATCGCTTCAAGGATCCTGGCCGTTCTGGGCGGCCAGCGACCGTCAGATGGCGGAGGAGTTCTTCCGCGGCGGCTTCTCGTCGGGCCTGTGGGTGACCGGCAAGGTGCTGCCGCGACTCACCTATAATCTGTCGATGAACAACAACCTGAGTCAGTTGGGCGTCACGCAGGCAAACGACACTCGCGACATGGCGTACAGCGGGAGCCTTCGCTGGCAGCCGACGACCGGCGAATTTGGCCCGCGAAACGGATTCGGTGATTTCGAGCATCACAAGCGCGTTGCGACGCAGTTTGGCGTGTCGGCCGCACACAGCCGCGAAAGTCGCTACGCGCCGCTCGACCAGCCTCCGAACGCAACGCAGATCAAGCTCTCGGACGCCGTCAACCCGTTCGAGGCAGGCGCCCTGGCGGACGGTATCACCGTCACGAAGCTCGACTACAGCGAAGCCGCGATCGATGTGGGCGCGAAGTACAAGGGCTTCTCGCTCCAGAGCGAATACTACTTCCGGACGCTCGACAATTTCATCGCCACAGGCCCGCTCCCGCTCACTTCCATTTACGATCATGGATTCATGGCCGAAGCGGGCTACATGATCGTGCCGAAGACGGTTCTTCTGTACGGCGTTGGCGGCTACGTGTCCGATCAGTTCAAGCGGCATCCATGGGAGTCCGGCGGCGGCGTGAGCTACTATCCCAGCCACATGCGGGCCTGGCGCGTGAACATGCACCTGCTTCACGTGCACAAGTCACCGACCAGCTCTTTCTTCGGGTACTATCAGCCCGGCCAGACGGGCACCGTGTTCTCGCTCGGCGTGGACATCCTGCTGTAGGTGTGTCCCGGGGGCCCGCTGCCCTTGTTCCTTGCGTGCCGACTGACGAGTGCGTACATGGATGGCCATGACCTCCATCTCATGCGCCGCGCCCCGCGCCCTGCTCGCCGTCCTTCTGTTGCTGCCCGTCTCGGGACGCGCTCAGTCGCTGCCGTGGATGCGCACATCGCTCGCGCCCGACCAGCGTGCCACGCTGCTCCTCCGCGCCATGACACCGGCCGAGAAGTTCCAGCAGCTGACTGGCGCCGCGGGCATCGTGGCCGAGATCCCGCAGTGCTTCGGTGCCAGGCACGTCCCCGGC
>JBJMNM010000042.1:0-2883 GCA_045804305.1 Gemmatimonadaceae bacterium
CCTCGACCGCGAAGGTGAGCAGACGGACGCCGGCAACCGCGCGGCGACGGTGCAGCGCGTCACACTGGCGGCACGGCGCGATGGGACGCTCGTCGGCATCTCGGCCGATGTGACCGTCGCGTACGGCTACAGCGGCTGGTTCGCGAGCCCGGCGAAGATCTACCACGAGCTCTACCAGTGCGAGAACGTGCGCACCAGCGAGCGGTTCGTGTTCCTCAACACGGGCGCGATGGATTCCTTCCGCGCGCCGGGCCACGTGGAGGGCGCCTTCGCCCTCGAGCGGGCGATGGACACGCTGGCGCGTGAGCTGGGCATGGATCCGCTCGCGCTCCGTCGGAAGAACTACGCCGAGCGTGATCAGGACAAAGGCCGGCGCTACTCGGCGAAGCACCTCGATCGCTGCTATGACGAAGGGGCGGAGCGGTTCCGGTGGACGCATCGCCGAGTCGAGGCAGCGGCCTCGCGGACGCATGGTGGCGCGCTGCGCCGCGGCGTGGGGATGGCGTCCCAGGTCTGGGGCGCGGGTGGCGGCCCGCCGGCCTATGCCACGGTGCGCGTGAACCCCGACGGTACGATCGACGTGCTCACGGGGACGCAGGACCTCGGCACCGGCTCGCGCACCATCCTCGCGCAGATCGCCGCCGAGTCACTCGGCGCCAGTCTCGCCGACGTGCGCACCGTGCTCGGCGACACCGAGCGGACTCCCTACGCCGGCAACTCCTGGGGCTCCATCACCACCGCGTCGGTGGGGCCGGCGGTGCGCGTGGCGGCGATCCAGGCCCGCGAGCGGCTGCTGGAGGCCGCGGCGGAGCTTCTCGATGTCGACTCGGCGAAGCTCAGCGTGAGCGAGAGCATCGTGCGCGTGCGCGACGACGACCGCACGATGACCTTCGCGCAGATCGGCCGCAAGCTCGGCGACGTGATGATCATCGGTCAGGGCAGCCGCGGCGCGAATCCGCCCGACACGGCGATCTGCGCCTTCGCCGCGCAGTTCGCCGAGGTGGAGGTGAACGTCGAGACGGGACACGTGCGCGTGCTGCACATCACGAGCGCCCACGACTCCGGCCGCATCATCAACCCCACGCTCGCCGAGAGTCAGCTCGAGGGTGGGATCATCATGGGGATGGGCTACGCGCTGTTCGAGGAGCGGGTGCTCGACGCGTCGCTCGGTCTCGTGATGAATCCCACGACGCACGATTACAAGATCCCGACGATGGCGGACATGCCGGAGATCGACGCGTTCTTCGTGGAGAGCGCCGACACGGTGGCGAATCACACAGGGGCGCGAGGAATCGCCGAGGCGCCGATCATACCAACGGCACCAGCCATCGCCAACGCAGTGGCGGACGCCCTTCAGGCCGAGGTGGGGGAGATACCGCTTACTCCCTGGAGGGTGCTGTCAGCCGTGGACGGTGAGACGGTGAGACGGTGAGACGACAAGCTCACGCTCTCCATGGCGGCGGCGACCCGGCTTTCCGCTTCAGGTCCGGATTCTCGCGGAACAGCGTGCACGTTCGTCCGATCGTCTGCACGACGTCCGCGCCGAGCTTCTCGGCCAGCTCGTGCGCCGCGTCCTTGGCGGAGACGTCGGTCGTCTTTGCGAGGGCGACCTTCACCAGCTCGCGCGTGCGCAGGGCGTCGTCGAGCGTTTGAAGCACCGAGTCGGTCAGGCCCTGATGTCCAACGTGCACGGCCGGCGTGAGATGATGCGCTTCGGCGCGCAGCTCAGCGCGCTCCTTGGACGAGAGAGTCATTGCTGGCCGCGTGCGTGAGAAGGAAGAGCGGGTACGGGTTGATCGCCTCGCCGTCCCAGTACTTCCCGTCGGGCGGCATGCGCATGACCTGGAAGTGCAGGTGCGGCGTGTCCTTCGGCGCGTTGCCCGTGGTGCCCACGAAGCCGAGCGTATCTCCTCGCGCCACTGGCGCGCCCTCGGCGAGCCCCGACCGATACGCATCCAGATGCGCATAGTAATACACCACGCGTCCGAGCGGATCGGTCGCGTAGATCGTGTTCCCGCCGAGCGAGTTGAACTTCACCCGGAGGATGCGTCCGCTGTCGGCAGCGAGGACCGGCGTGCCGCGCGGCGCGAGGATGTCCAGCGCGCGATGCACCCGTCCGCTGCTGCGCCCTTCGTCGAAGGTGTCCTGGAGCCGCTCCACGGTCATGCCCGCGACCGGGATCGCCATGCCGCGGGCGAGGATGTAGTTCACCGCCTCCGTGGCCGATACCGCCGCGCGGCCGAGCGTCGTGGGCGCCCCGGCGAGCACCACGCGCTGCGCCGGCGATGGCGCTTGGGGGACAGGGACCGACGTGACGCGCTGGCGCGCGCAGGCGCCGCACATGACCGAGAGCAGGATGACGAAGGAGCGGCGCATCGATCAGGGACGCACGCGGAGGGCGAGGGGTAACGAGTGATGCCTCATGGAACGAGCAGCACCTTTCCCGTCGTCCTCCTTCCTTCGAGCGCCCGGTGCGCTTCCGATGCGTGCGCGAGCGGCACCTCGCGGTCGATGCGCAGCTTGATCGATCCGTCGCGGATCCATCCGAGCACGTCGCCCGCACGCCAGCGCAGCTCCTCGGCGGCCGCGACATAGTGAGCGAGCGTGGGCCGCGTAAGAAACAGCGAGCCCTTCTGATTCAGGAGCTGCGGGTCGAATGGCGCGACGGGGCCGCTGCTCTGCCCGAACAGCGCCAACATCCCGCGCGGCACAAGACAATCGAGCGACTTCAGAAACGTCGTGGCGCCGACCGAATCGTACACGACGTGAACTCCCGCGCCCTTCGTGATGCGCTTCACCTCGGCGACGAAATCCTGCCTCATGTACAGAATCGTCTCGGCGCATCCCGCGACGCGAGCGAGCTCGGCCTTCTCCTCGGTGCCG
>JBJMNM010000043.1:0-13507 GCA_045804305.1 Gemmatimonadaceae bacterium
AGCGGCTCACGCAACAGCGGATTGGCGCGCAGGTAGATCTGGCCCACCGACAGGTAGTTTGCCGCGCGCCAATAGGCGTCGATCAGGCGAAGGGTGTCGCCGGCGTGTTCCGACGGCGCGGATGGGCTGAGAGTCGTTGTCATGAGAGTCCGTTGCCTTGCGAGAGCGTGACTGCCTGGAACATCATCGCTATTCCCGGGGTCCAACGCGAATGTCCGTACCGGACTGAACGGGACAGGGAGACGTTCTTGCATTCCCCACGACTGCCTGAGCACCCTGCCGTCTCGCGTCGCTTCGCTTTCGCTAGACAGTCATCCGCAACCGGTATCACATGCTATGGAAACGTAAGCGTCCCGTCGACGCACCGACCACCACGTTCGATCTCCCGCGCTCCGAAGCGCTGCTGCAGACGGGCGCCCTCCAGAGAGCGATCTTCAATAGCGCGAACTTCTCCAGCATCGCTACCGACGCCAAAGGCGTCATCCAGATCTTCAACGTGGGCGCCGAGCGGATGCTCGGGTACAGCGCGGCGGAGGTGATGAATCAGATCACCCCGGCTGACATCTCGGATGCGGATGAAGTCATCGCCCGCGCGAAGGCGCTCAGCCAGGAGCTCGGAACGCCCATCACTCCCGGCTTCGAGGCGCTGGTGTTCAAGGCGTCGCGCGGCATCGAGGACATCTACGAGCTGACGTACATCCGCAAGGATCGGAGCCGGTTCCCCGCCGTGGTCTCCGTGACGGCCCTCCGTGACGAACAGGACGCCATCATCGGCTACCTGCTCATCGGCACGGACAACACCGCGCGCAAGCAGGTGGAGGAGGAGCGCATGAAGCTCGATCAGCGGCTGCGCGATCAGCACTTCTATACGCGCTCGCTCATCGAGTCCAACATCGACGCGCTGATGACCACTGACCCGCGCGGCATCATCACGGACGTGAACAAACAGACCGAGGCGCTCACCGGCTGTACGCGGGACGAGCTGATCGGCGCGCCGTTCAAGAACTACTTCACCGACTCGGGACGCGCGGAAGCCGGCATCAACCGCGTGCTGAGCGAGGGCAAGGTCACTGACTACGAGCTCACCGCCCGCGCGAGGGACGGTACGCTCACCGTCGTCTCGTACAACGCGACCACCTTCCACGACCGCGACCGCCGCCTCCAGGGCGTGTTCGCCTCGGCGCGCGACATGACGGAGCTGCAGCGGTACGAACAGACGCTTCGGCAGAAGAATGCGGAGCTGGAAGACGCGAGTCGCATGAAGTCCGAGTTTCTCGCGAACATGTCGCATGAGCTGCGCACGCCGCTCAACGCCATCATCGGGTTCTCCGAGGTGCTCGGTGACGGGCTCGTCGGCGACCTGACCGAAAAGCAACGCGGGTTCATCGGCGACATCTTCCGGAGCGGCAAGCATCTCCTGTCCCTGATCAACGACATCCTCGACCTGTCCAAGGTCGAAGCGGGCAAGATGACGCTCGATATCGAGACCGTGCAGGTCTCCTCGTTGTTCGTGAACAGCCTGTCGATCGTCAAGGGGCAAGCAGCGGCGCGGCAGGTGCGCCTGGATGTCGAGGGGGTGGAGAACCTCGGGTCCATCTGCGCGGACACGCGAAAGATCAAGCAGATCGTGTTCAACCTGCTGGCGAACGCCGTCAAGTTCAGCCCTGATGGCGGGTCGGTCACGCTCCGCGCCAATCGTGTCCCGCGCGCGGATGTGGGACTGCTCACCTCCGCCTGGGCCGGTCGCAGCTTCCCGCTCGCCGAGAACGAGTTCACGGAGTTCCTCCGCATCACCGTCACCGATCAGGGGATCGGCATCGCTCCCGAGGGTCTCGAGCACCTGTTCCAGCCATTCAGCCAGATCGACAGCGGGCTGGGTCGAAAGTTCGAGGGTACTGGCCTCGGCCTGGCCATGATCAAGCTCCTCGCCGAGCTGCATGGCGGGGCGGTCGCGGTGGAGAGTGCCGTAGGTGAAGGCTCGTGCTTCACAGTCTGGCTACCCACCCGCTCGTTCGATGATGGGGTGTCCATCTCCTCCTGTGAGCCCGGGGTGAAACAGCTCGCCTCGACTGTGGGCGCACGCACCGCGCTGGTCGTGGAAGGGGACTTCAATTCCGCCGAGCTGATTCGCGTGCAGCTCGAGGGCGAGGGATTCGAGGTGCTTCATGCCGACACCGCCGCATCCGCGCTCGCCATCGCCGCCGAGCGGCCGTTGTCGCTCATCACGGTGGACATCATGCTGCCCCATCAGGACGGGTGGGAGTTGCTGAGCCGCCTCAAGGAGCTTCCCGACCTCCGGCGCATTCCCGTCGTCATCATCTCGATCCTGCCCGATCGCAACAAGGGCTTCGCGCTCGGCGCCGCAGCGGTCATGCAGAAGCCGATCTCACGTCTGGAGCTGTCCGAGGCGCTCATCCACATCGGCCTCGCACCCCTCATGGGCGAATCGCTCCGCATCCTCGTGGTGGACGACGATCCCAGGGCCATCGAGCTGCTCGCCGTCCGCTCCAAGGGTCTGGCCAGCACCGTGCTGCGCGCGTTGGGGGGCCGCGAGGCGATCGACATCGCGCGGCGAGAGCTGCCGGACGTGATCATCCTCGATCTGATGATGCCCGAAGTGAATGGCTTCGACGTGGTGGAGGCGCTCAACGCGGACCCCGCGACGGCCGGCATCCCGATCGTCGTCGTCACGGCCAAGAAGATCACCATCGAAGACCGGATCCGGCTGAACGGCTACGTCACGACGATCGTCGAGAAGGCCTCCTTCGACACGGCACGCTTCACGACCGAGGTGCGGCGCGCGATGGCTGGCCGCACGGCGCCCGCCTGACATGGCCAACGTGCTGGTCGTCGAGGACAATGCGGACAACCTCAAGCTCGCGACCTTCCTGCTCCAATCCGCCGGACACACCGTCATCAGCGCATCGAATGCGGAGACGGCGTTGGCCATTGCGCGCAGCGACCATCCCCAGCTCATCCTCATGGACATCCAGCTCCCGGGCATGGACGGCCTCCAGGCCACCGGACTGCTGAAGCAGGATGAGACGACCCGCTCGATCCCCGTCCTCGCGCTCACCGCGCTGGCCATGAAGGGCGACGAGGAGCGCATTCGGGCCGCCGGATGCGATGGCTACATCGGCAAGCCGATGCGGTACAAGGAATTCCTCGCCACGGTCGCTGCGTATCTGGCCCGGGGCTGACACGGCGGGTTACGCGCTCACTCCCTGACGGGTCGCCTCGTGACGCGCCACTCCACCTTGCCCGCGAGAGGATCGCGGTCCACACGTCCGTCCACGACGCGCACGGCGTGCGTGCCCGGTGTGTCGGCGAGCGCCACGGTTCCGGACGCGGGTGCGCCGTCGGTGGAGAACACCCGCAGCTCGAGGTGACGCCAGTCGATCGCCGAGGTGCTCTGCGCCACCGCGGCGTGGGGGATCACGGCGTGATCGCGCACCAGCAGGACGATCGGGATCTCTCCGCTCGCGATCTCCTGCCACCGCGCACCGCCGTACGCTTTTCCCGTCTGATAATCGATCCACGTGCCCGGCGGCACATAGACGGTGCGTGCCGTGGCGCTGTCGGTGAACAGGGGCGCCACGAGCAGATCGGCGCCGAACAGGTATTCGTCCTCCACGGTCCACGAGCCAGGATCGCCGGGGAAATCGAAGAACAGCGGGCGCAGCATGGGATGGCCCTTCGCGGCGTTCACCCGCGCCTGGGCCACGATGTACGGCATCAGCGCGTACCTCAGCTCCATCGCGCGGCGAAAGTCGGCCGTGAAGGCTTCGTCGTATTCCCAGGGCTCGCGCGGCGGCGCCCCGTGCGTGCGGACGTGTGAGGTGAGCGCACCGAAGGCGAGCCACCGCCGATAGAGGTCGCGCGGGGCGCGATTCACGAATCCGCCGGCGTCATGGCTCCAGAAGGTGAATCCCGAGAGTCCCATCGAGAGGCCGGCGCGCAGTGTCGCCGCCATCGCCGCGTTGGTGTTCTCGGCGTCCCCGCCCCAGTGGAGCGGATACCGCTGGCTCCCCGCCCACGCGCTCCGCGCCCAGATGATCCCCTCACCGTCGCCATTCGTCTCACGCGTCAGATCGAAGACTGTCTGGTTGTAGCGCAGCGGATAGAGGTTGTGCTCGTACCAGCCCGAGCGCCCCGAGTGATAGAGGCCGCTGGCCGGCGCGTTCTCACCGAAGTCCGCCTTGATCGCCGAGACGCCCATGCGCAGGAGGGCAGCCAGCTGGCTGCGATACCAGGTCACGGCGGCGGGGTTGCTGAAGTCGAGCACGGCGTCTTCCGCGGGAAGGCGGCCACCCTCGTCGCGCACGTGATATCCGCGCTGCACGATCTCACGCCAGAGCGGGTTCTTCGGCGTGAAGTACGTGTACTGCCACAGGCTCACATGGAAGCCCTGGCTGCGCAGGTCCTGGAGCATGCCGCGAGGATTCGGGAACCGGCTCGACGAGAACTGGAAGTCGCTGCGCCAGTCCGTCTCGAACCAGCCCGTGTCGAGATGGAGCACGTCGGCCGGAATGCGATGTGAGCGCAGCAGCCGGGCCACGTTGCGGACCTCCGCCTCGGACTTGTAGGTGATGCGGCTCATCCACAGACCGAACGACCAGGTGGGAGGCACGGGACTCCGCCCCGTGATGGCGGTGTACTCGGAGACCACGTCCTTGGGGTCGCCGAGGAAGACGAAGAGATCCAGCAGCTCGTCGCCCGAGTAGATGGCGTGGTGCGCGTCATATTCCGCACCCACGTCGAAGGTGACCGGCGCGCTCGTATGCACGAACATCCCGTAGCCGCGACTGCTCAGAAAGAACGGCACGGCCTTGTACTGGAGCCGGCTCTGCGCTCCCATCGCGTCACGCAGGTAGGCGACGACGCGCTGTCCGCGCTTGTTCAACCGCGTGAACGACTCGCCCAGGCCAAAGATCCGTTCGTCGGGAGCGAGCTCGAATACGGCTGCGGTGCTTCGGCCCAGGTCGCGAGCACGACGCACGAACGCGAAAGGAACGTACGGCGTGAACGACGCGGGCTGGCCCAGGCGCTGGGTACGCGTGAGCACCCGACCGGATGCATCAAGAAATTCGAGCGACCACGGGTTCTTCACGAGCCGCACGCGTCCATGGTCGCTGGTCCATGTGACCGCGCTGTCCGTCGATTCGGCGCGCCACGCACCGCTGCTGGGCACCCGTCCCGCGAGCATGAGCGACGACTCGTCCGAGTCGAGCGGTACGTCGCGCGTCGACATCCGAATGCGCACCGTTCTCGGCGTCACGAAGTCGATCCGGAATGGCAACACCGGATCGCGGTCGTACTCCGACGACGGAAATTCCGTTGCCGCTCCGCGCGTGAAGCCCCGGTCGATCTTGTTGAAGTTGAGGCCCGGCTGGCGCACGTAGCGATCCCATTGCAACGCTCCAACACCCGAGCGCACGTCGAACCGAGCAATCCGACTCGCCATGAAGTAGGTCTGCTCGGGCGCAAGAAACTCCAGCCCCACGTCGATCGGATCGCCCGCGATCTGCGCGCGTGCCGGAGACACGGCGCCTGCGATGCAGGCCAGGGCGAGCAGCCACGCTCGCCTGGCCGTCGGACTGGCCTCGGTCGTCATGCGGCAAGATGACCCGCCGCGTGTGCCGCCGCCAGCCGAGTCCGGGTCAGTTGAGCCAGTACGCCAGCTTGAGCAGGAACGTGTTCGACGGATGGAGCGCGAACAGATCCTGATACTCCGCGCGCCAGCCGCGGTCGCGGAACGTGGGGTCGTAACCATCGCGGCCGTGCGTCCACACGGCGAACAGCGTGGAGCCCGGACGGAACTCCCACCGCACCACGCTGTTCGAGCGGACCTGAAGCACGTCGAAGCCGAGTGAGGTGCCGGCGGGCGTGGTATACGGCGCGTAGCGATCCTCGTACCGCACCGCGCGCGGGGTCGCGCTCAGCTCGCGCGTGTTCGTGTACCGTCCCCGGCTCACGAACGGCGCGGCGTAGAGCTGGAAGCTCAGCGTCGGCGTGGCCGTGTAGCTGACCCGCACGCCAACGGAGCGCGTCTCCTGGTCGAGATGCGCGAACGAGTAGTGCGTCACGCCCGCCGCGTCGGTGAAGTTGCCCAGCCACTGCGAGTCGTCGATGTTGTGGTTCCAGTCCGCGTCCAGCTCGATCTGCAGCTGCGACATGGGGATCAGCGTGACCGCGGGGGCGAACTCCAGGTAGTGCGACGCGCCGTAGTCGCCGCGCCCCGCGTAGGCCCACATGCTCGGCACGACGTGACGCCGATCGTCGCCCTGCACGCCGAGGTTGAAGTTGACGAAGGGCGAGCGCCGGAACGCCGGACCGCCGCGCGCGCAATTGTCGCAGAAAGTCCCCGGCAGCTGGCTCAGCGTGGTGCCCATGTGCACCCACATGTTGTTGGCGAGATTGACGTGCCAGTTCGTATTCACGGCGCGCTCCGTCGTCAGCCCGCCGGCGGTCCAGTTGCCCCACGCGTTCAGATTGCCCGACATGGACCGGTACACGGCGGTCGGCTTGCGCCACTGGAAACCCATCCAGTTGTTGAAGCTCTGGTAGTTCGCGCGGCGCAGGTAGCCGAGATCGTTCGTCTCGAATCCCGGCGACTGCCGCTGGTAGCTCGTCTGGAAGTGCATCATGTTGCCGCCGAACTTCCCGAACGACACCTCCTCGGCATCGCCGGAGAGCGACGTCCGAGTCGGGTCGTACGCGAGCCCGGCGTCGGGCCGTTGATACAGGTGCACGGAGCTCCGCTGCGTGGACGCGATCGCCTCGGCCGATCCGCGCACCTGACTTCCCGTCAGGCTCGCGGTCACCTCGTAGCGGCTCACGCCCCAGCGGTGCCGCAGGTTCGCGCCAGCCACGTACGCGTTGCGCCGCAGGAATTTCTCGGTCCACTGGTCGAGCCCGCGATTCACACCCGTGAGGATCGCACCGATCGCCGTGGCGCCGCCGTTCAGATCCTGCTGCGCCCGGAGCACCGTGTAGCTGGTGCGCGGCTCCATCGTGCGGTCCTCGAGCCCCTGCACCTGGCCCGTCACCGCCTCGAGCGCGCCCACGTTGAGCCCACCGGGCAGGCGGCCCGTCAGCTTCGCCGCGCCGATGATGGGCGACACGTTCGGCGAGGCGGCGTCGGCGTAGAGGCCGAACAGTTGTGGCGAGCGGCCGATGCGCCGCGAATAGAACAGCCCTTCTCCACCGCAGCTCACGATGCTGCAGTTCAACGAGAAGTTGTAGAAGCCCGACCCCTCGATGAAGAAGGGGCGCCGCTCCTGAAAGAAGGTCTCGAACGCGCTCAGGTTCACCACCGAGGGATCGGCCTCCACCTGACCGAAGTCGGGGTTCACCGTCGCGTCGAGCGTGAGATTGGGCGTGATCCCGTACTTCACGTCCGCGCCCGCCGAGAGCTTCTGCGAGCGTCCCCAGGGGGATTCGCCGGGCGGCGCCGACGTGATGCTGATCGATGAGCTCTTCGCCACGGTGAATGGCACGACCTCGAGACGATGGAAGGGCGTGATGTCACGGATGCCCGTGAGCACGCCGAGCTGCGAGGAGATGCCGCTCTGGGAACCGCGATAGAGCGGCCAGCTCGCGCGCTCCTTGTATCGCTCGATGTCTCGCCACACGCCAAAACCGAACTCGTGTTCCGGCATCGTGGCGTATCGAAGCTGCGAGAAGGGGATCCGGAACTCGGCCGTCCATCCGAGGGAATCGATCCGTGTGCCCACGTCCCACACGCCGTCCCAGGTGTCGTCCTCGCTGTTGTCGTTGTACATCGCGTAGTCGCGCTTCACACCCACGGGGTTCACGGCGAACTCGAACCCCGAGCGGCGGTCGTGATACGAGTCGATCATGAGCTTGAGCTGATCCGACGGTCCCCGCACGTCACGCCGGGTGAGGGCGGTCATGATGCTGTCGGGATGCGGATCGAACGCGCGCACGAACACGTAGAGGTTGCGGTCGTCGTACGCCGCTTTGAACTCGGTGCGGTAGCGCGGCGCCCCGCCTTCGCGCGGCGAGAACTCCTGGAAATCGGAGGTCGCCGGCGCCTCGCGCCACACGGGGTCGTCGTCGCGCCCGTCGATCGTCGGAGCCTGGCTGGCGCGCACTGCGGTGGCGGGGGCAACGGCGGTGACCACGGGCAGCTGCTGCTGCGCCGAGGCCGGGCGCGCGAGGACGAGCGCGCAGAAGAGCGCGGCCGAGGTCGAAGCGTGTGGGCGCATCGCGGTCCATTCGGGGGTGGGGAGCGGTGAGGCTGCCTTTGAGACAGCACTCCTCCCGTTCCGGTTGGTCTGCTGAAAAATCAACTGTGCCGAATTTTCAGCAGAAGCGCCGAATAGTCAAGGCCGAATTTTCGACGACGCGTCGCCACCGTTTGCCTGTTCCGCACCCGGCGTTCTTTCGTCGTGCTAGCGCCAGCCTCCAAGCGGAGATATGCTCTCCGCTCCTCCGACGCCGGGGGTGCACGCCCACCCTCCCACAAACCCCCGGGGAGCTCCGATGCGCCATCGTTCACTGTTTCTCGCCAGCTGTCTCCTGGCCGCCTGCTCCACCCCCGAACGCCAGTCCACCGCCGCTGCGCCCACGCAGCCTCTGCTCGTTCAGAATGCGGTGGACACGGTCGGGCTTCCCGACCTGATCGTCGACGCGAAGGCAACCCAGCAGAACTGGGTGAATCGCACCGAATACCTGCCGGCCAACTTCTGCAGCGTCGAGGAAGGCAACATCACGCCTGGTGAGCATGACCTGCTGCGGTTCACGGTAACAACGCCCAACATCGGTGATGCGGATGTGTTTGTCGGCAGTCCGCTCAACCACATGGACCCCAACGGCGACGGCAGCTTTGCCGATCAGGACGGTCTCTTCGAATTCGCCAGCTGTCATCACCATTTCCACTTCCAGCACTACGCCACCTATCGACTGATCGACGCGAGTGGCAAGACGTGGAAGGCAGCGAAACGGGGCTTCTGCATGCTCGACACGGACCCGTACAACGTGGGCAATGGCGACGGCACGTGGAGCTACCGCAGCTGCGGCAACCTGACGGTCGACGGGTTCCAGGGCATCAGCGACGGGTGGGCCGACACGTACGTGTTCAAGCTCGGCGGCCAGTACTTCATTCTGGATGGTGGCGACGGCCAACCGGTCGTTCCGCCAGGGGTCTACACCATTCAGGTCGAGGTCAACCCCGCGTATGCGCCCGACAAGCGCGGCAACTGTCCGCGCGTGAAGGATCCGCTCACCGGACTGTGTCATCAGTTCGCTGAGAAGTATTACGACAACAACATCGGCGAGGCGACGGTGCAGATCACCGGACACCCGGGCCGCGCCGGCTACGGGCCGCTCAAGAACAACACCGACAAGATCTCGGCAAGCGACGACGCGGCACACTAAAGCGCACCGGGAACGGCCCTCTCGCGAAGCGAAAGGCGGCTGTAGCAGTTGCTTCAGCCGCCTTTGCTATTTCTCGACGTGCTTCGCGGGACGCTTCGGGCGAGCCTTCGTCTTGGTCTTCGCCAGCGTGGCGTGCGTGCGCTTCTTCGACGACTTTCTGGCCGTCGCGGCATGCGCTTTCTTCGCGGGCTTCACAGCCGGCTTGGTGTCGAGCTTGGGGGCGCGCTTCGCGACGGGCTTTGCCGCAGGCTTCACTGCTCCCGACACGAGGCCGCCGTGACCCCAGCAGGAGAAGTGTCCGATCTTGGGCTTGCTTCCGTCCTTGCACGATATCCGACCAGTCTGGGCCGAGACCGTCGTGGCCGAGAGTAGCAGGATGCTCGCGAGGACGAGACTGACACGGAGCGATTTCATGGAAACCCTCGTGCGTGGGAGGACCCCTTCCATCTGCTGTGAGCGGGGCCATCCTACAGACGATCCGTCTTCGGCCAGCGATACCGGCGCGGCGGTCGCGCAACCGGCCTCCGCCCTCGTATGACGTGCATCACCAATCCGACGTGATGACGGTCAGTGAGGCGTGATGCTCCCCGGTGGGCGCTGCGTGGGGAGCGCCAGCTCGGCGAGCGCCGCGCCGACGAGCGAATGCGTGAGGTTTCCAGGGTGGTGTTCTGCGCTGGTGGGACGAGCCGTGATATGAGCGGGACGAAAGGATAGCCTGCGCGTTCCGGACGTGCGAACGCCGAGCGGCAGCGGCGCCATGGCGCGAGGCATCCCCTCGCCCGATTCGGCTGTCTAACCGACTGCAGGTTGCCTCCCGCATCCTGGCGGGTCATGTTGACGTGCCGAACCCGCTGAACCCACACGCATCCCCACTGCACATGCATCAGCAACGAACTCTCCGTCTGGCCACGGCGGTCGCCTTCGCCGTGAGCTCGCCCGCGCTGGCGCAGAGCGCCGGCGGCACGATCAACATCCCTCACGAGCGGCTGACGCTTCCGAACGGCCTCGAGGTGATTCTCGCTCCCGATCACACCGTCCCGCAGGTGGCGGTCGACGTGTGGTACCACGTGGGCTCGAAGAACGAGGCGACCGGCCGGACCGGTTTCGCGCACATGTTCGAGCACGTGATGTTCACCGGCTCCGGGAACGTGCCCTACGGCATGCACGACCGACTCACCGAGGGAGTCGGCGGCAACAACAACGGCTCGACCAACAACGACCGCACGAACTACTACGAGACCGTGCCGTCCAACTATCTGGAGAGCATCCTCTGGATCGAGGCGGACCGGATGGGCTTCCTGCTCGACAAGCTCGACGACGCGAAGTTCAAGGCGCAGCGGGACATCGTGCAGAACGAGCGCCGCGAGCGCATCGACAACACGCCGTACGGCCGCGCCTTCGAGCTGATGGACTACGCGCTCTACCCGGAGTCGCATCCATACTCGTGGCCGGTGGTCGGCTACATGGCGGATCTCCAGCGCGCCACGGTCGAGGATGTGAAGAATTTCTTCCGGCTCTATTACGCGCCGTCGAATGCGACGCTGGCGATCGTCGGCGACTTCGATCCTGCGCAGGCGAAGTCCCTGGTCCGGAAGTATTTCAGCGAGCTGAAAGGCGGCGCCAGGATCACGCGGCCCACGCTCAAGTCGCCCGCGCTCGCGGCGGAGAAGCGCATCACCTTCGAGGATCGCGTGCAGGTACCGCGGCTGTATCTCACCTGGCCCTCCGCCGGCGACGACGACGAGGATGCCGAGCCGCTCCAGTTCCTGGCGCAGATCATCTCCGGCCCACGCACGGCGCGGCTCACCAAGGCCCTCGTGTACGACCGCCAGACCGCCGCGTCGGTGGCCGCGTTCAACAACGACAACGAGAATGGCGGCAACTTCATCATCAGCGTGACGCCGCGACCGACCGCCACGCTCACGCAGCTCGAGGCGACCACGGACTCCGTCCTCGCGACGCTCAAGGCTGACGGTCCCACGCCGGAGGAGATGGAGAAGGCGAAGGCCGGGCTCGAGTTCGGCTTCGTCTCGCAACTGCAGTCGAACCTCGGCAAGGCCGAGATCCTGCTCGACGGTCAGGTGTTCCATGGCGATGCCGGCTTCTATAAAAAGCAGTACGCCCGGCTCAAGGCGGTCACCGCCGCGGACGTGAAGCGAGTCGCCAACAAGTATCTCGTACCGGGACGCGCCGTCCTGAGTGTCGTGCCGCTCGGCAAGCCGGAGCTCGCGTCGAAGGCGGAAGCGAGCGCCAAAGTCACCGTCGCGCCGGATGGCGGACACTACATCGCGGGGAGCCGGCAATGACCATGACAGCACCGTATCACATGCGCGGAGCGCGGCGCTCGATCCTGCTCGCGCTCGCGTTGGCGCTGCCGGCCACGATGGCGGGCGCGCAGGGAACGCTGGATCGCACCAAGCCGCCGAAGGTCGCCAAGTCGCCCACGCTGCGCGTACCGACGTGGACGAAGACTCGCCTGACCAACGGCGCGCAGCTGATCGTCGTCGAGAAGCACGATCTGCCGCTCGTCGCCGTGAACATCGACTTCGTCGGCGGCGCCACCAGCTACGAGCCGGCCGACAAGCTGGGCGTGGCCAGCTTCGCGGCGTCCATGCTCAGCGAGGGCACGACGACCAGAACGGCCGACCAGCTCTCCGATGCACAGCAGCTGCTGGGGACGTCGATCAATGCGAGCGTGGGCGCCGAGACGGGCACCATCCGCTTCACCTCGCTCAAGGAGAAGTTCGAGCCGGCGCTCGCGCTGCTCGCCGACATGATGCTCAACTCCACCTTTCCCGATTCGGCGCTGCAGCGCATTCGTGCGCGCGCGCTGGTGCAGCTCACGCAGCAGCGCGATCAACCGAACACCATCGCCTCGAACGTGTTCGCGAAGATCACCTACGGCGAATCGCACCCGTACGGCCGGGTGACGAACGAGGGCACGGTGAAGGCGATCACCCGGGACGACGTGGTGCAGTTCGCCCGCGCGTACTTCAAGCCGGGCCGCGCGGTGATCACCGTGAGCGGGGACGTGGATCCCGCGAGCGTGAAGCAGGTGGTGGAGAAGGCGCTCGGTGCGTGGCAGCCGGGCGGCGCGCGTCCGACCTTCGCGTATGGGCCCACGCCGGCTCCGAAGCCCCGCACCATCTATCTCGTGGACAAGCCGAAGGCGCCGCAGTCCGTCTTCTCGTTCGGGACGCCCGGTCCCGCGCGCAACACGCCCGACTTCTACTCGCTCCAGGTCATGAACAACCTGCTCGGCGGGCTGTTCCAGTCGCGACTGAACCACGACATCCGCGAAGTGAAGGGTTACAGCTACGGCGTGCGGTCCGGGTTCGCGTACGGGCGGGGGCCTGGCGCCTTCAACGCGGGAGGCGGCATCGTCAGCGCCAAGAGCGACAGCGCGCTGATCGGGTTCATGACCCACTTCAAGGGCGTCCAGGGTGCGATGCCATTCACCGATGACGAGGTGACACAGGGCAAGGAGTCGCTGATCCAATCCCTGCCGAGCCGCTTCTCCAGCGTGAACGGCACGGCTGCGGCAGTGTCGAGCATCTACACGCAGGACCTGCCCGAGACCTACTTCCGCGACTACGCGAAGAACATCAATGCCGTGACCAAGGACGACCTGACGCGCGTGGCGAAGCAGTACATCGACGTCGATCACCTGAACATGGTGATCGTCGGCGACCGCGCGTCGATCGAGGGGCCACTCAAGGCGACCGGGATCGCGCCGATCCAGGTCGTGGGCATCGAAGGGAAGCCGGTGCTGGTTCCGTAACCGAACATGTCCTGAGCGCAGCGAAGGACCTGCACTTCTTGGCCAAGTGCAGGTCCTTCGTTGCGATCAGGAGGACAAGCATCACGGCGTCGCCCCATGTCGGGTGCGCATCGCGCCGTTACACGATGCAATGGCGCGATACGATTGGCGCCGTAATCAGGCTCAACAACGGAGCCGCCAGCACCAAGCCGTCATTCGACTTACCCGTGACGAGCTCGCCGTCGCGCCGATAGCGTGCCGATTGCGTACGCCGGGGCCGCCCACTCACGCGGAGGTCCATTGTGCGTTTCGTACTCGAGCCATACCGGCTGCCCACGGCCGTGG
>JBJMNM010000044.1:0-3287 GCA_045804305.1 Gemmatimonadaceae bacterium
GACAGCGTGGAGAAGGCGGCGGTGACGCTCCGGAAGACGCTGCCGAAGGGGATCATCCTCAAGCCGGTGTACGACCAGGCGTCGCTGGTGCGCGAGGCCACCAAGTCCGTGCGCGACGCGATGATCCTCGGCGCACTGCTGGCGGTCGTCATCCTGTTCATCTTCTTGCGCAAGGGCCGCATCACGGCCATCAGCGCGGCGTCCATTCCGCTGACGCTCGCCATCACGGTGTTCGTGATGTCGCTCGTGGGACAGACGTTCAACCTGATGACGCTCGGCGCCATGGCGATCGCGATCGGCATCGTGATCGACGACGCGGTGGTGGTGAGCGAGAACATCGTGCGTCATCTCGGCATCACGCCGGACCGCGACCGGGCGATTCGAGAGGCGGTGCAGGAGCTGATCGTGCCGGTCACGACCTCCACGATCACCACGGTGGTGGTGTTCCTGCCGCTGCGGCTGCTCCAGGGCGTCGTGGGGCAGTTCTTCGCCGCGCTGTCGATCACGCTGACGATCGCGGTGCTGATCTCGCTCGTTCTCGCGGTAACGATCATCCCGCTGCTCGCCGAGGCCTACCTCCAGCCGGAGCCGCCGGACGAAGAGGCGGCGGCTGCTGCGTCGCCCGTGCCGGTGCAGGCGGGTGGGAAGGCACGGGCGAAGCAGGTGCTCGCTCGTGTGGGACATGGCATCGACAGGCTCGCGGACTACTACGCGCGCGCACTCGATCGGCTGCTGCACCACACGCGTCTCATGATCGTGGGCGCGGTGCTGCTGATCGTGGGCGGGGTCGTCGTGTACAAGCTCGTGCCCACCGGTTTTCTGCCGGAGATCGACGAGGGAGCGTTCGTGCTGGACTACTACACGCCAGGCGGCACCGCGCTCGTGGAGACGGACCGCATGGTTCATGTGGCCGAACAGATCCTGCTTGCCACGCCGGAGATCGATGGCATTTCGCGGCGGACGGGGGCGGAGCTCGGCCTGTTCGCCACGGAGCAGAACCGCGGCGACATCGTGGCGCGCCTCAAGCCGTCGTCGGAGCGCAGCCGCTCGAGCGCGGAGGTGATCGACGAGGTGCGAGTGAAGATCACCTCCGCGGCGCCGCGGCTGCGCATCGAGTTCGTGCAGATCCTGAGTGACGTGATCAACGATCTGGCCGGCGCGGCGCGTCCGGTGGAGATCCGGCTATTCGGGGCGGATCTCGACGCACTGGAGAGCTACGCCGCGTCCGCGGAGCCGGACATGTCCAAGGTCTCGGGGCTGGAAGACTTCTTCAACGGCGTGTCGGAGAACTCGCCCGAGCTGCTCATGCACATCAACGCCGCCGAGGCAAACCGCGCCGGTCTCACCCCGGACCAGGTGAGTGCCTCGGTGAATGGCGCACTGCTCGGCGTGCCGGCGGGCGAGGTGCGGCTGTCCGACCGCTCGATCAACGTACGCGTTCGCGCTCCGGACAACGTGCGCAACGACGCGCTGCGGTTGGGCGCGCTGCCGGTCGCGGTGCCGGCCAGCCGGACCACGGCGCCGCTGTCGGCGATGGCGACGTTCGAGCCCGGGGAAACGCGCTCCGCGTACACGCGCGAGAACCAGCAGCAGATGATCACCATGACCGGCGACGTGAGCGGGTCGCTCGGCTCGGTGATGAGCGAGGTGAACCGCGTGCTGGCGAAGCACCCCGCGCCACCCGGGATCCGGGTGGAGATCGGGGGACAGGCGGCCGGTCAGCAGGAAGCATTCAGCTCGCTGTTGACCGTGCTCGTGCTGGCGGTGGCCGCGGTGATCGCGGTGATGGTCCTGCAGTTCCGTTCGTTCGTGGAGCCGCTCGTGGTGCTCGCGGCGGCGCCAATCTCGTTCGTGGGCGCGATGCTGCTGCTGTGGATCACGGGGACACCGCTGAACGTGTCGTCGTTCATGGGCCTCATCCTGCTCGTCGGTCTCATCGTGAAGAACGGCATCATCCTCCTCGACTTCACCTACCACCGCATGCAGACTGCGGGGGAGCCGCTGGAGCCCGCGCTGCTGGAAGCGGGGCGCGTGCGCCTGCGTCCGATTCTCATGACGACGTTGTGCACGCTGTTCGGGCTGCTGCCGCTCGCGCTCGGCGTCGGCGCCGGCAGCGAGATGCAGCGGCCGCTCGCCCTCGCGGTCATCGGCGGGCTGGCGCTGTCCACGCCGATCACGCTCTTTCTGGTTCCAACATTTCTCGTGGCGGTGCGGGGGAGGGAGTACCGATTGGGTGAGACGGTGAGACGGTGAGACGGTGAGACGGTGAGACGGTGAGACGGTGAGACGGTGAGACGGTGAGACGACGAGACGACGAGACGACGAGACGACAACGCTCTCACGTTCTCACGCTCTCACGCTCTCACGCTCTCCTCACTTCTTCTCGAACAGCTTCGCGTATTCCCCGTAGCCCTCGGCCGCGAGCTTGCTCGCGGGGATGAAGCGCATGGATGCGGAGTTCATGCAGTAGCGCAGGCCCGTCGGCTTCGGCCCGTCGTCGAACACGTGGCCAAGGTGCGAGTCGCCATGCACGGAGCGGACTTCCGTGCGGGTCATGAAGAGCTGACGGTCGGTCTTGGTCTTGACGTTCTCCGGCGCGAGCGGCCGCGTGAAGCTCGGCCACCCGGTGCCCGAATCGAACTTGTCGAGGGAGCTGAACAACGGCTCGCCGGAGACCACGTCCACGTAGATCCCCGGCTCGTGGTTGTTCCAGTATTCGTTCTGGAATGGCGGCTCGGTGCCCTCGTGCTGGGTCACCTTGTACTGGACCGGCGTGAGCTTCTGCTTGAGCTCTGCATCGTTCGGCTTCTTGAAGGTCTCGGTCACGTGACGATCTCCTCTCGTGGTGCGGGCGGGCGCCTGTGCGACGGCCGGCAGCGTGCCGGCGAGCGACAGCGTCGCTGCAAGCGCGAAAGTCAGCGAAAGCGCGCGGTGCGCGCCAGTTGGTAGATGGGGCATGGACACTCCGGCAAGGGGGGCGGCGACTGCGGCTTCGTCGCTCTCTCACTAATACCCGCCAGCGCCAAAAGTTGAACGTGCGGGCTCAGCCGTGAGTGTCAGTCTACCGGCGTGCGCGAGGGTTCGGACGGTGAGGTCCACGACGAGACGTTCACGTCGACCGGCAGCCGGATGTCGGCGACCCGGCGTGCCACGTCGATCAGTCCCTGCCATACACCGGCGAACTCGAATCCGACGTCCTGCGGCGCCTTCCCCTCATCGAAGCCGTGGCCGGTGGCCACCCAGATCCGCGGCTCCGCTTGTTCACCGGCGGCCGCGAACTCCTTCAC
>JBJMNM010000045.1:0-10164 GCA_045804305.1 Gemmatimonadaceae bacterium
GTCGCCCACGCCACGCACGTATGCCACGCGTGGATTCGCCGGCAGCGCGGCCGGCACCGCTTCCATCTGCAGCAGCGCGGGGCGGTAGTAGCGCATCGGCCGGATGTGCGCGTACTCGATCGGCACCCAACCCATCGTATACGTCTCCCCCGCGCTCGTCGCCGTGACGCCTACATGGTGCCGACCGGCCGGGAGCGTGCCGCGCACTCGATACCGCAGCGTCGCTTCGGCGAATGCGTCGAGCGCCACGTGGCGAGTCGCCGAATCGGCCCGCAGCCCGCTCGGAAGATCCAACCGCACCGTCACGCCGCGCGGCGCCGACGAGGCGGACCGCACGTGCACCTCGATCGTGCGATCGAGTGGAACGCCGGCGCGCGCGTACTCCACTTCGTCGTCGAGCAGCACCGAGATCGCCGGCACCGACGCGATCGGCCGGCGCAGCTCGCCGCGCGCCGGATCGGCAAAGCGATGCACGATCTCGCCCGCATCCGCGGTCACGGGCGCGCCGTCGATCGTCAGCTCGGCCCACGCACGCGAATCGAGGATGCGCTCCTCGCTCGTCCCGATGAAGCCATTGCCCTGCGGGAGCGTGAACACGTCCCCCTGCCGCCCCGCCGAGAGCCACCAGGGATAGACCGCCGATGCGGGCACCGCGCGCAGCGTGACGCCGGCGCTCGAGTCGGCCGCGAGCGCGCCGGGCCCCGCGGCGCTTGGACCGGTGCCGCCAGCGCGCAACGTCGCCGCCGCGCCAAGATAGCGCACGGCCGCGCGGCCCTGATTGTACACCGTCACCGTCACAGGCAGCGTGTCGCCAACCGCCACCAGCTCGCGTGGCGCCGTTGCGTCGACGCTGACACCGGCCGCAACCAGCAGCGCCGTCGTCGCGCGACGGCGTGCCGTCTCGAGCGAGAGGCCGAGGTCGCCCAGCTGCGCTACGCACCGTGCAGCCTCGGCCGGCGCGCACGTCGCCGAGCGCGCCATGTCGATCAGTCGGAGCAGGCGCGCCAGCGGCGCCACCATCGGCGCCGGCGCGGGGAGATTCTCCACCGCGCGCACCGCCGCGATCGCTCCCGGCAGCGAGTCCAGCGCGGCACGCGAGGCGCCGGTCACGGGAAGCGCGGCGAACCGCCCCCACCCCGCATCGACGGCGTCGAGCAGCGAGGTCTCCGGCGCGATCGGCGCCGCGACGCGCGACACCTCGAGCTTGAGGTAGTCCATCGACGCGCCGCGCCGCTGCAGCACGCCGAAGCCCTGCGAGAGATGCTGCGAGCGGCTCTGCGACGCGAGCTCGGCGTAGGTCTGCCCGCGGAGCGCGCTCAGCTCACCGACGTTGAACTGCACCGTCGCCTCCGACGGCATGAACCGCGAGGCGCGATAGAACTTGAGGGGCCGCCACGCGGGCAGACCGTTCGTCCGCGCGCTCGGCCACGCCGCCGTGTCCGCCGCCGCGTCGAACGCCTCGCGCGCGAGCAGCGCCGACACCTGGTGATGGCCATGGCCGTCGCGTGGCGTGCCGCTGAACACCGCCACGATGATCTGCGGACGGAAGGCGCGCACTACCGTCACCACGTCGCGGAGCAGCGAGTCCTTCGGCCAGTGCGTGTACGTTTCGATGGCCGTCTTGCTGAAGCCGAAATCGTACGCGCGCGTGAAGAACTGCCGCCCGCCATCGAGGCGGCGCGCGGCGAGCAGCTCTTCGGTGCGGATCATCCCGAGCACGGGGCCGAGCTCGTTCCCGATCAGGTTCTGCCCCCCATCGCCGCGCGTGAGCGAGAGGTACGCCGTCTCCACCTGGCGGCCACGCGACAGCCACGTGAGAAGCTGCGTGTCCTCGTCGTCCGGGTGCGCGGCGATGAGGAGCACGCGCGCCGTCACGTCGAGGCCGGCCACCGCCTCTCCCAATGCGGTCGCGCCGCGCTCCTGGGCCTGCAGGAGTCGCGGCGCGCTGACGAACAGGAGGAGCGCAATCGAGCGAAGGAACCGCGTCGTCGACACGCTCACACCTTCGTCGTCTTGCGCTTCGCGCCGGCCGGCGCGGGCGTGAGCGCCTCGCGCACGATGCGCTTCTGCTCCTCCTTGTGCGCGCTGTCGTACCCCTCGGCCGGGCTCGCGCGCTCCGGACGCCCGACATAGCGAATCGTCAGCATGTTGCCCGTGGCCACACGCAGCTGCGGCGCCACGTACGACCACGCGCCCATGTTCTTCGGCTCTTCCTGCGCCCAGACCACATCCTCGAGATTGGGATAGCGGTCCACCACCCCCGCCACCTGCTCGCCCGGCCAGGGATACAGCTCGTCCACCCGCACGAGCGCGACCTCGGCGTTCCCTTCCCGCGCCGCCAGCAGATCGTAGTACATCTTGGCCGTGCTGAGCACGAGCCGCCGAACCTCGGCGCGCCGCGCCGCCACGAAGGCGTCGTCGATCACCGGCTGGAAGCTTCCCGTCGCCAGATCCTCGAGCTTGGCCGCGGCCGCGTGCAGACGCAGGAGGCTCTTCGGCTGCATCAGGATCATCGGCTTGCGGTCGGCGCGCAGCGCCTGACGCCGCAGGATGTGGAAGTACTGCGCCGACGTGGACGGATACGCGACGACCATGTTGTCTTCCGCGCACAGCTGGAGGAACCGCTCGAGCCTCGCGCTCGAGTGCTCCGGCCCGCCACCCTCGTAGCCATGCGGCAGCAGGAGCACGAGACCGCTGCGCTGTCCCCACTTGGCGCGGTCGGCCGAGATGAACTGGTCGATGATCGGCTGCGCGACGTTCACGAAGTCGCCGTACTGCGCTTCCCACAACACGAGATCGCCCGGTGCGGCCGTGCTGAAGCCGTACTCGAAGCCCATCACCGCCGTCTCCGAGAGCGGGCTGTTGTAGATCTCGAACGCGCCCCTGGCCCCGGGAATGTCGCCGAGCGGCGCGTAGGTCGCGCCGGTGTTCACGTCGTGCAGCACGGCGTTGCGGTGCCCGAAGGTGCCGCGCTCCGCATCCTGACCGCTGAGACGGACGCCTACGCCATCCATGCGCAGCGTACCGAAGGCGAGCGCTTCCGCCTGCCCCCACTGCATGATCCCCTTCTGCAGCTCCTCGCGCCGCCGCTCGAGCACTCGCGCGAGCTGCTTGTGCACCGTGAACCCGGCCGGCCAGGCGAGCAGTCGCTCGTTGAGCGCGACGAGCTGGTCGGCCGGTACCGCCGTGGTGGGCTCGGGCGCTGGCGTGGAAGCCGGCCGCGGCTTGGATGTTTCGCCATTCTGCGGCGCAGCCGCCGCCGCGGCCTTCATCTGCTTGTGCACCGACGCCAGCGTCTCGGCCACCTCGGCGTCGATCGCCTTCACCTCGTCCTCGGTGAGCACGCGTTCGCGCACCA
Organism: Gemmatimonadaceae bacterium; assembly: GCA_045804305.1. Lineage (GTDB taxonomy): Bacteria > Gemmatimonadota > Gemmatimonadetes > Gemmatimonadales > Gemmatimonadaceae > AG11. The sequence goes on from JBJMNM010000045.1 coordinate 3,359, forward strand.
GTCGAGCGGCCCAGACCTGGCGCGGCGTCGGGTGGGCGCGAATCAGCTCATACAGCTTCGGCTGCGTGAACGCGGGCTCGTCGGTCTCGTTGTGTCCCCAGCGACGATAGCCCACGAGGTCGATCACCACGTCCTTCGCGAACTTCTCCCGGTACGCCACCGCCAGCCGCGTCGCCACGAGGCACGCTTCGGCGTCGTCGGCGTTCACGTGCAGCACGGGCACCTCGAATCCCTTCGCCGGGTCGCTCGCGTAGCGCGTCGAGCGGGCGTCGATGGGATCGGTCGTGAAGCCCACCTGATTGTTCACGATGACGTGCAGCGTGCCGCCAACGCGATATCCACGCAGCCGCGAGATGTTGAACGTCTCGGGCACCACGCCTTCGCCCGGGAACGCGGCGTCGCCGTGGATGCAGATCGGCAGCACGATCCGCTCGTCGCGGCCGCCCGGCGCACCGGTGACGCGCTGATGCGCCCGCGCCATGCCGCTCATGACGGGGTTCACGATCTCGAGATGGCTGGGGTTCGGCGCGAGCTCGAGCTTGACCGTCCTGGCGCCGACCTTCCGCTCGCCCTCGAAGCCGAGATGGTATTTCACGTCGCCGGTCGTGGCGTCGGCGCTCGTCTCGCCCGGCTTCCCCTCGAACTCGCCGAACATCTCGTCGTACGACATGCCCATCACGTGCACCAGCACGTTGATGCGCCCGCGATGCGCCATCCCCATCACCACTCGCACCGCGCCGTTCTGCGCGCCGCGCGCGATCGACTCATCCAGCATGGGGACGAGGGCATCGGTGCCCTCGATGGAGAAGCGCTTGTAGCCCTGATACGCACGCCCCAGGAAACGCTCCAGGCCATCCACCTCGGTGAGCCGGCGCAGCACGGCGAGCTTCTCCTCGCGCGAGAGCGGCCGGATGAGATCACCGCGCTCCATCCCCTCCTTGAACCAGGTCCGCTCCGCCTCGCCACCGAGGTGCGCGAACTCCAAGCCGATCATGCCGCAGTACACGGAGCGCAGCCGTTCCACCACGTCCGCCGCCGTCCCCTCATCCTCGAACCCGAGCGCGCGCGCCGGCACGTCCGTCAGGTCCTGTTCTGTGATGCCGTGGAACTCCGGAGTCAGCTCGGGGCCACCCGGCGGGGGCGATCCCAGCGGATCGAGCTGCACGGCGAGATGACCGTATTGCCGGATCGCTTCCACGAGCTCGGCCGCCCCGGCCGTCTTGCGGAGCAGCGTCTCGTCGGATCGGCCGGCTCCGGCCGCTGCCGTGCCCGACAGCGACTCGGCCGTCCGGAAGAACTGTCGCCACGACTCGTCCACCGACGAGGGATCGCGCCTGTACGCCTCGTACGCCTCGGCGATGTAGGCGTCGTTGAAGACCGTCGTGGTCGGAGGAAAGGAGCTCATGGGGCTCAATTTAATGGGCGCCCCGCCCGGCGCGACTCGCTTCACGCGACTTCACGCGACTTCGCGCGCATCGGCGAAGAGCTCCGGCTATGCCGGCCCTTCCCAGGTCACCGGAAGCACCACGCTGAACGTCGACCCCGCGTTCGGCGCGCTTTCCACCTCGATGTGGCCGCCGAGCAGCGCGGCGAGGCGGCGCGAGATGTAGAGGCCGAGCCCCGTGCCTCCGTGACGGCGCGTGAGCCCGGTATCCACCTGGGCGAACGGCCGGAACAGCCGCGGAAGCTCCTCTTCGGCGATGCCGATGCCCGTATCGCTCACGTCCACGCGCACGGCGCGCGCAGACCGGCTCAGGCGGAGCGTCACCGTCCCCACGTCGGTGAACTTCACGGCATTGCCGAGCAGGTTCACCAGGATCTGACGCGCCTTGTCGATGTCGCTGGTCATCCGCACGGAGGTGCGCGGCAGATGTACCGCGAGCTTGAGCCCCTTCTGCACGACCAGCGGCTCGATCACCGCCAGCGCGGCGCGTGCGAGATCCTCGGCCAGGAAATCGGTCGGTCGAACCGTTTCACGCCCCTCCTCCAGGCTCGTGAAGGCCAGGATCTCCTCGATCATCGCGGAGAGGTGCGTCGTTACCGACCGCATGCGCTCGATGATGTCGAGCTGCGGATCGCTCATCGGCCCGATCACCTGATCGGCGAGCAGCTCGTTGTAACCGGCGAGCGCCGTGAGCGGCGTGCGCAGCTCGTGGCTCATCGTGGCGAGGAAGCGCCCCTTGGCGCGGTCGGCGCTCTGTGCCTGCTGAAGCAGCAGCGACTTGTGCACGGCCAGCGCCGCATGATCGGAGAGCAGGCGAAGCCGCTCCTCATCGCGCTCGCGGAACGGTCGTCCCCCGATCGGGCGCGACACGGCCAGCACGCCGAGCGTGTCGCCGTGCGCGCGCAGCGGCGCCACGAGCACGGGGCCGAGCGCGAGGTCCGGCACCACGCGCTGCAGCGGGCGGTTCGCGCCGTGATAGTTCTCCTCGGCCACGAGCTCGCCGCGCTGCATCGCTTCCTCGAGCATGGAGCCCGGCAGCTCGAAGCACCGGCCGCGCGCCACGAGCAGGTCGCCGGAGCTGGCGACGACCTCGCCGAGGTTGCCGGTCGTGCGCAGCACGGCCGCGCCGCTTCCGTGACACTGCCGCGCCGCGATGTCGCACAGCGTGCGCAGGACCTCCGCCATGTCGGTGACTTCGGCGAGCCGCCGCGCCACGTCGTGCAGCGCGTCACGGTCGTCGTCGCCCTCGGCGCGTGCCTCGAGCACGAGCCCCATCGCGGCACGCCGCGCTGAACAGGTCACGCGCCGGGGAAAGGCGTCCGCGCGCGCGGCGCGCAGGGAGAAATGCAGGGTGCGCGGCTCACCGTCGGCAAGCGTGGCGTGGAGCGCCACGACGGGGCTCGCCGCGCCTTCGTCCACGAGCATCGCGAACGGCGTCCCTTCGGCCACCGTGGCCCCGAGCCACGCATCCCACCGCGCGTTGGCGTACAGCACGCGCAGCTCGGGGGACAGCGCGAGCACGCCGACGTCGAGACTATCCAGCGTAGCCCACGCCATGCCGTCGGTGGGCACACCGCTCTGTCGCCCGCTCGAGCTCGCCGCCATCGTGCTCACTGTGCCATTGCGACGTGCGGTCAAGTGTGGGCGAGCACGCGATTCAGCGAATCCGCGTGCGCGGCGCTGCGGAGCTCACGGTCCAGGACGTCGGCGCGTTGACGCCGCGCGGCCGGCATACGCTCGCCAGCAGCGATGCCGCCTGCTCGCGACTCAGGCCCGGCAGGTACACCACCGCCGCCAGCCCGACCGTCTCGGCCGGCGCCGATTCCAGCGGCCGACGGGTGAGGCTCACCGCCAGCACCGGCACGCTCGCGAGCGCTGGCTCCTGCGTCCACGAGTCCAGCAGGGCCGGCGTGATCAGGTCGCAGTCGCAGACCACGGCATGCGGCTCGAACTGCGAGGCCAGCCGCAGCACGTCCGCCGCGCCGATCGCCGGCTCGCACTCCGCACCCGCGTCCTGGAAGTAGCGGCAGAGATGCTCGCTCAGGAAAGCGTGACGACCTACACACAGCACTCGCATGCCACAATATACCGCGTAGGTCTCTGGATGTTCAGGTGACGGGCGAGGCGCGTACCGAACTGGACGGACCATGCCGCGCACGACGCGCTCAGCGCGACGCAGGCGAGGATGCGCTTTCGCGCGGCTTCCCGCTAGGGGCCTGCTCGTCCGACGCGTTGATCGCCGCGAGCTCCATCGACTTGGTCGTCCGCGCGCTGCTCGGCGCGTCGGCGGTTGCGGGCAGCGTGAGGCGGAAGGTGCTGCCCACGCCCACCTCCGACTCCACGTCCAGCGTCCCCTGCAGCATCTCCGCGAGGCGCCGCGAGATCGGCAGCCCAAGACCGGTGCCCTCGGTGAGCTGGGTCTTCCCGAGCTGCACGAACTCGTCGAAGATCTTTTCCATGTCCGCCGCGGCGATCCCCTCACCCTCGTCGCGCACCTCGATGACGACGCCGCCCTCGGGCGTGGTGAACGAGTGCACGTTGATCGGCTTGCCCCGGCCGAACTTGATCGCGTTCGACAGCAGGTTGAGCAGGATCTGCCGCAGCCGGCGCGGATCGCTCACCACCTTGATCGGCTCCCCATCGTGCTTCAGCCCCAGCGGCGATCCATACTGGTCGGCGAGGGGCCGCACCGTGACGAACAGGTCGTCGATGAGCTGCGGGAAGGTCACCGGCTGCAGCCGAAGGTCGATCTTGCCCGCTTCGATCTTCGAGAGATCGAGCACGTCGTTCACGAGCTCGAGCAGGTGCTTCGCTGCCTTGTGGGTGCGTGTGATCCCCTCGGCCTGCTTTTCATTCAACGGACCGTAGATGTTCTCGAGCAGCAGCGTGCTGTAGCCGAGCACCGCGTTGATCGGCGTGCGGAGCTCGTGGCTCATCGACGCGTAGAACCGGCTGCGCGCGGCCATCGCGCGCTCGAGCTCCATCTGACGCTCGCCCAGCTCATCATTGAGCGCCTTCAGCTCGTGCATGGCCTTCGCCAGCGACTCCGCCTGCCGCTTGAGCTCCATCTCGGCGCGCTTCCGCTCGGAGATGTCTCGCACGATGAGCGTGAACGTCTTCTTGCCGCGCACGTCGAGACAGCTGGCGGTCGCCTCGATCGGGAACTCCTCGCCCGTCTCGCGCCGTCCGGTGAAGGAGAGCACATGCTCCGCGGGCGGCACGTCCGTCGCACAGGTGTTGTCGGGCGTGGCGGTGTCCCCCGACAGCAGGCAGATGCGCTCGAGCGTTTCGCGTCGCGTCGCCTCCGGGAAGAACCTGGTCACGTTGGCGCCCAGCGCACCATCGACCTTCGCGCAGAACATCCGCTCGGCCGCGACGTTGAACAACGAGATCAGCCCGTCCGCGTCGAACACGACGATCGCGTCCATCGCCGAGCCGACGATCTCGGAGAAGCGCGCCTCCGACTCGTAGATCTCGCGCATGTGGCGCAGCTCGAGCTCACGACGCTCGCTCTCGCGCAGGAGATCCTGCTGTGCCGCCAGCTGCCGCTGCTTCTGGTACAGGTCGACGAAGACGCTGACCTTGGAGCGCAGGATGTCGGGCTGGAAGGGCTTGGTCATGTAGTCCACCGCGCCCACCGAGTATCCCTCGAAGACGTACTCCTCGTCCTTGCTGATCGCCGTGAGGAAGATGATCGGGATGTACTTCGTGCGCTCGCGCGACTTGATCAGTCGCGCCGTCTCGAAGCCGTCGATCCCCGGCATCTGCACGTCGAGGAGGATCATCGCGAAATCGTGCGTCAGCAGGAGCCGGAGCGCCTCGTCGCCCGAGTGGGCGCGCACGAGGACCTGGCCGAGGGGCTCGAGGATCGCCTCGAGCGCCAGCAGGTTCTCCGGGCGGTCGTCCACGATCAGGATCTCGACCGGCGGCAGCGGTCCCTCGAGTCCCTCCATCGGCGCGCTCACCGCGCTGGAGGGTGCTCCCGTCGTGGCGGGCGTCGCACTCGTCGTCATGCGTCGTCCCGCTCTGGAACGCCGGCCGGCAGGGTGGCGACGAACGCCACGATCTCCTCGAGCGGCATCACCCTGGCCCGCGCGACCTGCCGGCACGCTGCCTCGGGCATGATCCTGCTCTCGGCGGTGTCCGGGTCCTGCACGATCGCCATCCCGCCGCGATCGGAGATGCGGCGCAGCCCTTCCGCCCCGTCGGCATTCGCTCCCGTGAGCACGATTCCCACGGTGCGGTGCGCGTAGCTGTCCGCCGCGGACATGAACGTCACGTCGATGGAGGGACGGCTGTACCGCACCGGGGCTTCCGTGCTGAGGGAGTAGTGTCCGCGCTCCACCAGCGTATGGTAGTCGGGCGGTGCCACGTACACCCGTCCATGCTCGATCGGCATCTTGTCCTCCACCTCGCAGACCTCCAGCGACGACCGCTCCTGCAGCAGCACGCGCAGGAGCTGATCGGAGTCCTTGTGTCGGTGTTGGACGAGCGTGACGGCCATCATGAAGTCCCTCGGCAACCCCCCCACCAGAGTGCGCAGCGCGGCGAGCCCGCCCCACGACGTCCCCACGACCACGATGTCGTAGCCCACACCCTGGAGGTCGAGCATCAGTGCACCTTGCGGTACAACTTCTCCGTCGGGCTGAGCTTCTCGTAGCACGGCTCGTACTGCGAGAACTTCAGCGACTCCTTGCTGCCCAGGGCCAGGATGCCGAACATCACCAGCGAGTCGTAGAACAGCGAGTGCACGCGGTTCTGCAACGTCTTGTCGAAGTAGATGAGCACGTTGCGGCAGAAGATCACGTGAAACTCGCTGAACGACCGGTCCGTGACCAGGTTGTGCTGCGAGAACACCACGTTCCGCGTGAGCAGCGGACTGAAGATCGCGCCGTCGTACTTGGCCGTGTAGTACTCCGAGAACGAGCGCTTGCCGCCGGCGCGGATGTAATTGTCCGTGTACTCCTGCATCCGGTCCAGCGGAAAGATCCCCTGCTTGGCGCGCTGGAGCACCACGTCGTTGATGTCGGTGGCGTACAGCCGAGCGCGATCGTACAGCCCCTCCTCCTCGAGCAGGATCGCCATCGAGTACACCTCTTCTCCCGTCGAACACCCCGCGTGCCATATCCTGATGAAGGGATAGGTGCGCAGCAGAGGAATGACCCGTTCGCGAAACTCGTTGTAGAAGCTCGGATCACGGAACATCGCCGTGACGTTGACCGAGAGGTCGAGCAGCATCCGCTCCATCGCCTCCGGATCGTGGAGGATCCTGGCCTGCAGCTCGGAGATCGAGCGCAGCCCTTCGCCCTCCACACGCTTCCACAGCCGCCGGCGGATCGACGCGTACGCGTACGCGCGAAAA
>JBJMNM010000046.1:0-3605 GCA_045804305.1 Gemmatimonadaceae bacterium
AGCGCCGCGTATAGCTGCGCGGCGGCGGCATTCTCGTCTTCGGGTCTCGCGAACACCTCGGCGGCCGTTGTGCCGGCATCTCGCGCCGATGCGGCGACCGTCGAACGAAGCGGGCGCTCCGGCAGTAGCCAGGTGAGCACGAAACCGACGGCACACACCAGCGCGGCCACGAGGAACACCGTGTCGAGCGATGCCGTGAACGCGTCGGCGTACGCGGCGCGGACGTTCGGCGGGAGCTGCGCCAACATCCGTGAGCTCATGCCCTGCGCGGCGTTCGTGCTCCCCGCGAGCGCCGGAAGCGCGCGCGCGAGGTACGCCGCGAGTCGGCTGGCGAAGATCGCCCCGAGGACCGCGGTTCCCAGCGAGCCACCCACCAGTCGAAAGAGCGTCGCGCCCGACGTCGCCACGCCGAGATCACGATAGTCCACCGAGTTCTGCACCACGATGACGAGCACCTGCATGACCATCCCCAGGCCGACGCCGAGCGTCAGCATGAGCGCCGACGTGAGCAGTGCGCCGCTGGCGCTGGTGAGACGCGACAACATGAACAGACCGCCGGTCATCACTCCGGTGCCGAGAATTGGGAAGTGCTTGTATCGACCCGTGCGACTGATCAGCTGTCCCGACAGAATGGAGGTCGTGAGCATGCCGGCCATCATGGGCAGCATCTGCATCCCCGAGGCGGTGGGGCTCACGCCTCGGACGATCTGGAGGTATACCGGCAGATACGTCACCGACCCGAACAGCGCGAATCCGACGATGAGGCCGACTGCGGATGTTATGACGAACGTGCGCTGCGTGAAGAGCCGGAGGGGAAGGATCGGCTCGCGCGCTCGCCGCTCGATGGCGATGAAAAGCGCGAGCGCGGCCAGCACGACGGTGATCACGCCGATCGTCGTCGGCGACGACCAGGCATACGCGGTGCCACCGAGGTCGGCGAGCAGGGTCACGCCGCTCAACACGACGGCGAACAGCGCGGCACCGGCGTAGTCCACGGCGTGCACGCGGCGCGCGGAAGTGGCGGGGAGCGTGGCGCCGAGCACCACGAGCGCGGCGATGCCCAGAGGCAGGTTGATGTAGAAGATCCAGCGCCAGCTCAGGTGGGTGGTGAAGTATCCGCCGAGGAGCGGGCCGGCGATGCTCGCCAGCCCGAACGCGGCGCCGAATACGCCCTGATAACGTCCCCGTTCGCGGGGTGGCACGATGTCGCCCACCACGGCCTGCGTCGTGACGGTCAGCCCGCCGCCGCCGAGCCCCTGGATGGCACGGAACAGGATGAGCTGCGTCATGTTCTGACTCAGCCCGCAGAGTGCCGAGCCGGCGAGGAAGAGAAGGATCGCCGCCTGCAGGACGGCCTTTCGGCCGTACAGGTCGCCCAGCTTCCCGTAGACCGGCGTGACAATCGTCTGCGCGAGCAGGTAGCCGGTCACCACCCAGCCGAGGTGCTCCAGTCCGCCCAGCTCGCCGACGATCGTGGGCAGTGCGGTGGAGACGATCGTCGAGTCGAGTGCGGCGAGCAGCATTACGAGCAGCAGCCCGCTGAAGACGATCAGGATCTGGCGGTGCGCGAGCGGTGTGGGGGCGGTTGGCATGACGCCGCTCCGATGCAGACCGCGTGCGCGCTCAGCCAGCCATCGCCTCCCGAACCCCCGTGATGACGAACTGCACGGCGATCGCGGCAAGCAGCAGCCCCATGATCCGCGTCATGACGCGGATGCCCGTCTGCCCCATCTTGAGCACGAGGGGCTCAGCGGCACGCAGAGTCAGCCAGCAGATGAACGCGGTCACGAGAATGGCCGAGTACACGGCGATTGCCTGCGGCGCGGTCTGGGCCTGACCCGAGAGCACCATCACGGTCGAGATGGCGCCCGGACCGGCGAGCATGGGCATCGCGAGAGGCGTGAGCGCCACGTCTTCCTTGTACGTCGCTTCGGTGATCTCGGTGGTGCTCTCCTGGGTCGAGCGGTTGCCGTGGAGCATGTCCATGGCCACGAGCCAGAGGATCAACCCGCCCGCAATGCGGAAGGCCGGCATCGTGATGCCGAACAGCTCGAAGATCCCGCGTCCCACCGCGGCGAACGTGACCAGCAGCACCGTTGCCGCCACGCAGGCGCGCCGCGCCGTGATGCGCCGCTGCGCCACGCTCTGTCCCTGGGTGATCACCAGGTACGTGGGCACCACGGCGATCGGATCCACGATGAACAGGACCGACGTGAAGGTCACGAGCGCGAACTGCAGGTAGTGCTGCACCTAGTCGTATTCGCTCATGGCCGCACGGATCGCCGTACGCAGGCGTCGCTCACGGTCCGGACCTTCGGGCACCGTGGCGCCGAGTGAGCCGAAGAGCTTGAGCATCTCGCTCTCCATGAACGGCGTGCGGTCGCGCACCCCGAGGGCGTCGAGCGACCGTTCGGCGAGCGCACGCAGGAGCTGGCGCGTCTCGTCGGACAACGCCTCCAGCGTGGGCGGCGCGGCGGGCGGTGGAGGTGGCGTCTGCTCGCGCCGCCGTCCGGCCGCTTCCAGCATGGCCTTCATCGGCGCCAGCGTCACGACGAACGATCCCGCCGTGTGCTCCGCGAACGACTCGATCACGCCCTTGCGCCGCAGCTCATGGAACACGCGGATGCTCGTGTCCCGGACCACGGAGACGCCATCGTGGCTGTTATTCCCCCGGCCGGTGATCACGAGCACCTCGCCGGACTGCTGAACCTGATGCTGGCGCAGCCAGCGCTCCACGCGTGCCCCCGCTTCGCTCGCGGTGGGAAGCGTCGTGCGCAGGTTGAGCGTGCGCGTCGCGCCAAAGCGGACCTCGTCGAAGGCCTGCTGAAGGCCGGACAGCCCGTTCACCCTGCGTGGTGCGGCCATGAGATCACCAATGGAGGTCAGCGACGCGCCGCCGGCACGATCGCGCGCGTGAGCACGCGCCCATCCACGCGCTCCGTGGGCGGCACGCCGATCACGCTCGCGAGAGTCGGCGCCATGTCCACCACGAGGGCTCGCTCGCCGAAGCGCGCGGCGCGGAACCAGGGTCCGTAGAAGATCACCGGCACGTGCGCGTCGTCGTCGTAGGGCGAGCCGTGTTCCGCGATGGTGGCATCGACGGCGTAAGCACCCGGTGCCGGGGTGATCACGAGCTCCACGGGCGCGTCAGGCGGAATCTGGTGAAGCCACCGGCGACTCACGGCGTCGCGCACCGTGTCGCGTCTCGCGAGGTCGCGCATCCAGTCCACGCGCGCGATGGCGGGGCTCGTGCGCACGCCATCGGCGAAGCGACGCAGGATCGGCTCGGGATCTACTCGAGCCACCGCGAAGGCTGCGCGGTCCACGTACACGATTGGCCCGTCAATCATGACCGCCGTCGTATCGACGCGATTGACTCGCAGCGCGGAGCGGAGTCCGATGACGGCCGGCCGCAGGTCGTACCGCGGCGGTGCCGTCCGTCCCGCACGTTTGGCGGCGAGCTCCGGATACGACGTCACCCCGTGATCGGCGGTGAGCGCGAACACGATCGTCGCCGAGTCGCGCAGCTTGTACAGCGAATCGATGAAGGCGCCCAGCGAGTGGTCGAGACGCAGGATGTTGTCGTGCTGCTCGCGCGAGTCAGG
>JBJMNM010000047.1:0-3897 GCA_045804305.1 Gemmatimonadaceae bacterium
CGCCAACGGCGTGGTGATCGGCCGCGATCCGGAATGCGGCATCATCATCAAGTCGAAGGCGGTATCTCGGCGCCACGCGTCCATCGCCCCGGGTTTGCTCGGCTACATGATCACCGACGAGAGCACGAACGGCGTGTTCGTGAACGGCGCTCGCATCGAGGGCGCCACCCTCCTCCATCAGGGCGACCGCGTGCGCATCGGCACGACCGAGCTACGATTCGAGGCGGATCAGGCGACGTTCGAGCCGGCCCCCGCGATCCGTCCGGTCGAGCCGACGCCTGTCGCTCCCGTACGCCCCGCCGTCGCACCCGTCGCACCCCTTCCACTCCTCGCCACGCTCGAGGTGCTGACGCGCGGCCTTCAGGAGGGCAAGCGCTTCCGCATCGAGCGCAGCATCGTACAGATCGGTCGTGGGACGCACAACGACATCCACCTCGCCGAGGACAGCGTCTCAGGCTCGCATGCCACGCTCATGCGCCGCGGCGCCGCCTGGTACCTGGTCGACCTCGGATCGCGGAATGGCAGCTACGTGGACGGCGCCCGCGTCACGGAGCAGCAACTGGCCAGCGGCTGCGAGCTGCGCCTCGGCAACGTGAAGCTGCTCTTCCGCGCCATCGCGTCCGCGTCCGAAGACGACGGGTCGACGCGAGGCATCGTTGGCCTGTCGGACGAGCAGCTTCGCAAGTTCGGGTGGACTCGGAAGTAAGACCTACCGCGCCCGCACCAACCCCAGCACCAGCTCCGCGACGATCACCATGATCACCACGATCTCGAGCAGCTCGCTGCGCGCCGCCTGCGCCTCGCCATTGAGCATCGCGTAGGTTTCGCGAAAGATCTCCAGCTTCCGCTCGATGCCGCGGCGCCACGCGGACGCACGAAACAGCTCCAGGGCGGCGCCGTACACGCGCGCGAGGTACACGTCGTCGGTGACCTTGAGGGCGTTCTCCGCGCGCTCGACGGTTTCGGTCACGTCCGCGACACGCGCCTGGAGATCGGAGAGCACCGACTGAAAGCGACGCGTCGGAAGAGGCAGCGTCCGCTGCCGCGCCGCCGCGATACGGTCGTACATCGCCGGCAGCTCGGCGTCGAGCAGTGCGTCGTACACGCGCAGCTCCAGAAGCTGCGCGTTGGCGAACTCCAGGATGTATTCCACGTCGCGATCGTTGGCTTGCGGTTCCACGACGAGCGCATTGTCCCACGTGAGCACCGCGAGATCGTCCTCGTAGTAGGAGAATCGGTTCGCGAGCAGAGCGGCGCGCGCCGAGCGAGCCAGCGGCCGCTGCTCGCCGAGGAGCAGCACCGCGAGGCGCTCGTCGGTCAGCGACTGAAGCGGTGCCGGCTCATTCCGTACGCCACACAACGCCGAGATGCGAAACACCGTGTATTCCTCGCTGACCGGCGCGAGACCCGGGCGCTCGACCGCGGGTGCCACCCGTTCCCGCAACTCCTCCAGCTCACGAGACAGCAGGGCCGTGGCCTCCGCTGAAGATTGGATGTCGCGCGAGAAGCGCACGAACTCGTCCCACCGCATGTTCTGCGGCGCCGGGACCTCGAGCTGCACGGAGCACACACCGAAGTCGAACAGGCGCGCCGCGAGCTGGGCGCGGGAGGGCGTGCTCCCAACGGTGAGCTGGTGGCTGCCGAGCGAGATGGCGACCGGCGGATTGGCGATCTGGAGCGCCTGTGCCTCCACGCGTGCGGGTCGCGAGCGCGCTGGCGCATTCGGCGCCAGCAGCGTGACGGCTGCGTCCAGCTCGATGGCGTAGCCGATGTCGAACAGGCGGTACACCACGGCCGCGCCATCGAGCGTGAGCTCCCTTTCTTCCCCTTTCCCGTGTTCGATCATGTCGGGAATGGGAGCGAAATTCACACCGGCGCGCAAGCGGTGCGCGCGGAGCGCGGCGCGGTTACGGCGTCCGTTCCTCGAAGTGGAGCGCGAGCAGCACGAGCAATCCGCTGCCGTATCGGCTGGCACGCGCACTCATGACGGACGGCTCGGCATCGGGCGTGTCGCGCGCCTCTTTCATCGCTTCGACCAGTCGTTCCGCCGGCGCGTTCGCTGCGTGAGCTTCGTTGCTCAGCCGGACGAGCACAGCGCGGAGTCGCCGCTCGTCGCTGTCGGTGGCATCGCCGAGTGCGTCGCGCAGCTCGTCGAGCACGGACTCGCTGAAGCGCGTGATCGGCGGGGCGGTCTCGATGCTTCGCGACCGCTGCCCACGCCGAGGGCGCGGGCGACACAGGCTGGCGCGCACGGACGCGAGCGCTCCCGACTCCGACCGGCGCTTCCGCTCGGCGATCGTGCGCGCCTTCGAGAGTCGAGCGTCGTACCGCGTGCGTGCCTCTTCGGCGTTCTGCGACTCGCGATAGCGCTCGAGCAGTCGGACTTCATCGTCGTACCGTCCGCTCGTACGGTAGAGGGCAGCCAGCCGGCCACAGAGCCAACCGGGCATCTCCGGTTGCGTCGCGAGACTCGCTTCGAGGGCCTCCTCGAGCATCAGGATCGCGGCGCCGAGATCGCCGGCGCGCTGGCGGGATTCGGCTTCACGCGCCTGCTCGGCTGCGTCGCCAGTCATGAATGAAGGAATCGCTCTGTAACCTGGCATTATCTCCGGCCGCGTCCGACAGACTGTGAACTTTCCGGCTCGGCACGGTCGCAAACATCACGGCTAGCAGAGCGGGTCTGTTAATTAAACACATGAGGGCCGGAGCGCTAGTAACAGATTGTCTGACAATGCTTTACGCACCTTGCTGCGTACGCTTTTATACCTAAGGCGCCTGGCCGTGCGGGGGCTTCGGTCAGTCGGCAGCCGTTCCCATGGACCGGAGCCGCTCATACGCGCGCTGCGCGATTCCGTAGCACGGGCACGACGCGCTTTCGAGTCCTTCGCGGTCGAGCACCACGATCTTGCCGCGAGCGTACTTGATGAGGCCGGCGCGTTGCAGCGCGCCCGCCGCCAGGGTCACGGCCGGCCGATGTACGCCGAGCATCTGCGCCAGGAACTCCTGCTTGAGGAGGAGCGTGTCGCCGAGGACTCGGTCGTGCGTCATGAGGATCCACCGCGCGCAGCGCTCCTCGATCGTGTGCAGGCGGTTGCACGCGGCCGACTGGGCGACCTGGTCGAACAGCGCTTGCGCGTAGCGAAAGAGCATTCGTTCGAGCGGTCGGCTCTCGCGCATTGCCTCACGCAGCTCCCTCGACGCCATTCGCATCCCTGCTCCCGGGACCTGCACGAACGCGCGCGTCGGCATCGACTCGGCATGGAGGAGGATTGGAAGGCCGGCCATCCCTTCTCGCCCCACCGTGCCGACTTCGACGGTACCGCGTTCCATTGCGCTCACCATCGAGACCACACCGTCGGTGGGGAAGTAGACGTGATCGATGCGCGAATCCGGCTCGTAGAGCACCATGCCCAGGGGCATGGGCACCGACTCGAGGCGTGTCATCATGCCGGCGAGCTCCTCGGGCGGAAGCCCATCGAGGAGCAGATTGCCGATCGTCATGGCACCACCGCCACGCCCCAGGGTCGCGTGCCCACCCGAACCGTGCTCGTGACGCGCATCGCCGGCAGCTCGACGACCGACACGTCGTCGGTGAGCCCATTGGCCGTGTAGGCTGTGCGCCCGTCGGGGGAGAGCGCCACGCCCCACGGTCGCCGGCCCACCGATACACGTCCCACTTCGCGCAGGGTGGCGGCATCGAGGGCCACGAGCGCGTGTGCCCCGCCTGTCGCCACGTACAGCCGGCGCCCATCCGGCGAGACGGCGACTCCCACCGGCTTCTCCTGTCCCGTGCCAACGAGCGCGCGCGAGAGCACTCGATGCTTCCGCACGTCCACCCGCGCGACGCTGCCACCGACCTCGCTCGTCACGAAGGCGAAACGGCCATCTGGCGAGAAG
>JBJMNM010000048.1:0-9065 GCA_045804305.1 Gemmatimonadaceae bacterium
AGGAGGACGACGAATTCTATCGGCAGAGCTACGAGAGCTCGCCGAACCGCCTCGCGGACCGGAGCTACGACGACGTGCGTCCTGCGTATCATCTGGGACAGATCGCGTCGCAGAATCCCGACTATGCCAACCAGAGCTGGAGCGAGGTCCAATCGGATCTGCAGCGCGGGTGGAGCGCCGAGAACGCCCGGCAGTACGGCGACTGGTCCACGGTGAGTGGCTTCGCCGGCGAGGGGTTCACTCGCGGACGCTCGGCCATGGGACGGGCCGCCGACGCAACGGCCAACACCTTCGACCGCGCCACCACGGGCGCCGAGCGCGCCGGGAACAAGCTCGCGGACAAGGTGGACGACCTGAAGGATCGCGTGGACGGCAATCCGGCGTCGAAGCCCGGTCCGGACGCCACCGACTCAGCCCGGCGACTCGATTCGCGGTGAGGCGGTGATTGTCATCCGCCTGACCGCCTCACCGATACGTCTCGAAAAACCCCGCTCCCGATCCGGCCAGCGGGGTTCCTCGTATCCGCCCGTTGATGGTCGCCGTGCCCTTCATCTGCACGAAGTACGGACGCACGAGCCGGCGCGCCGCGAGCGCATCGCCGCGCTCCACGAGCGGCCTCCGCGTGTCGCTCGCGCTGGCGTCCTCGATGCGCAGGGTGAGCCGCAGGGTGTCGTCGCCGCGCACGTCGACCATATCCGCGGACGTGGGCGTGCGTATCATTCTGCCGTTCACGATCGTAGTGCGCGCGTCGTCGTAGCGGATCGTGCGCGGACGAAACACGGCCAGAAAGCCCGCCGAGTCCACGAGGTAGAGAAAGAGCGGCTGCGCGCTCGACACGCTGTCCGGCGGCTCGATGCGGCCGTACAGTAGCGTGTACTGACCGGCGCGCGCGGCTCCCCATTCCCACGTCACGCCGCGCCACACGCCCCAGTTGTGATCGTGGTACGCCTGGACGTCCTCATAGCGCGTGCACGAGCCGGACACGCAGAGCGAGCCGGTAGCGTCGGCGCGCAGCGCCGGCACCACGTAGCCGCTCACCACGCCGCTCGTGAGCGCGGCACCGGGGAAGTACGCGCCGGCCGCCGGCGACACGACGAGATCCATCGTCAGCGGCGCACCGGTTCCATCCTCCCGCGCGATCGCGTGCACGGCGTAGCGGCCATCCGGCCGGACCGTCACCGTCGACGGCCCGAGCGCGAGATTCGCGTCGCTCGTGGAGAAGCGCACGGCCGACGCCGGCACCATGCTCGTGAAGCGCCGCTCCGGCTTCCCCTGCTCGTGCAGCGTGACGAGCACCTGGCCGCCCCACCGGCCGCTCGAATCGCCGACCGCGCCGGCCAGGATGAACGACACGAATGCCCAGCGCGTACGGTCGGGCGAGATGACGTTGAAGTAGTGCCACTCGCCCCAGCTCGGATCGCCCGCCACCTCGGGCGGCGGTCGATGGAAGTGATCGATGTCGTTCCGCAGCTCCCACGCGGTCGGCGCACGCCAGCGGCGGTCGAGGCTGTCGTCGCTCCAGGCGCCGGCGACCACCTGCGGACCCGCGCCCACCGCGACCGTCAGCGAGGGGATGTCCGCCGACGCGCGCACCGACAGCTCGCGCCCCTCCCTCGTGCGCAGGTAGAGCAGCTTGCCCTCGATCTGCGGCGACGCCGCGGCCACCACGCTTCGCATCCTCGGCGCCGCGAGCAGTTGCTGATGGATGAAGCGCGCGTGATCGATGGAGAAGAACAGGCCGCCCAGGCCGCCGGTCTTCAGCACTTCCACGTCCACCCCTTCCGGGAGCACGGTGATCGTCCCGCCTCCCACGAGCTTCTCGTCCTTCGCCTGATCCAGCAGCGCCTCACCGATCGAGAGCAGCACGATCATCACCGCCACGCCCATGCTGAAGCCGAACAGCAGGAACACGCTGCGCCACGGCTTGAACGTGAGGTTGCGGAGCGCGAGGAGGCGGATCATCGGGCGCGCGCGTCGGCGACGATGCGTCCGTCGCGCATGTGAATGACCCGCTTTGCGGCAGCCGCGAGCTCCTCGTCGTGCGTCACGACGACGATCGTCGTTCCATCGGCGTTGAGCCGCTCGAACAGCCCGATCATCTCGGCGCCGGTGCGCGCGTCGAGCTCTCCGGTGGGCTCGTCGGCGAGCAGGAGCGTCGGCCGGTTCGCCAGCGCCCGCGCGATCGCCACGCGCTGCTGCTCACCGCCGGACAGCTGCGACGGCCGGTGTCGATCGCGCCGCGCCAATCCGACGTACTCGAGCAGCTCGCGGGCACGCTCCCGCCGCGCCGCGCCACCCAGCCCCGCCTCGGCGAGCGGCAGCTCGATGTTCTCGCTCGCCGTCAACGCCTGCATCAGGTAGAAGCGCTGGAACACGAAGCCGATGCGCCGCAGCCGGAACTCGGTGGCTCGTGCATCGGGAAGCTGGTCGACTCGCTCGCCACCGATCGTCACCGTCCCCGACGTGGGTCGATCGATCACACCGAGCAGGTTGAGCAGCGTGCTCTTTCCGCAGCCACTCGGCCCGACGATCGCCACGTACTCCGACTCGTGCACGGTGAACGACACGCCGCGAAGCGCCTGCACCCGCTCCTCGCCCATGGGATACTCGCGCGTCAGGTCGCGCACCTCCACCAGGGCGCTCATCCCACCGCCTCCTGTCGCAGCGTGGTGGCGATCGGGAGCGACGCACTGCGCCACGACGGATACACGCCCGAGAGCACACCGCAGAGGGCGAGGAGGCCGAGCGCGGTCCACGCCGCGCTTGGCTGGAAGAGAAAGAAGTCGATGCGCTCGGGCAGTCCGGGAAAGCGCGCGAGGATCGAGTTGAGGTATCGCGCCGTCAGCAGCCCGAGCGCGAGACCAGCCGGCGCGGCCACGAGCATGATGGCCGCCGCTTCGGTGACGATCTGCGCGACGATCCTCCAGCGCTTCACCCCGATGGCGCGCATCACGGCGATCTCGCCGATCCGCTCGTTCACCGACACGGTGACCAGTGTCGTGACGAGCAGGAATCCGACGACCAGGCTCACGGCACCGAGGATCACCGCGAGCTGGCGGAAGTAGCTCAGCCGCTCGTCTACCTGGTCCAGCGCTCGGGCGATCGAGACCACGGTGACGCGCGGAAAGAGCTGCTCCATGGCCACACGCGTCGCCTCGATGTCGGCTCCATTGCGCAGGTGGATCATGGCCAGCGACATCCGGTCCGCGGCGTCGGGCCCCTGCATGCGGCGCAGCGTGGCAATCGGCAGCGCCGTTCCACGCTGCGCCGCCGCCATGTACACGAAGCGCACGCGGCCGACGATCCGCAGCACGCGCGCGCCGGTCAGCCCACGGAGCTGCGCGTCGTATCCCGCCGCGGCCGTCACCGTGTCGCCGACATGGCGGCCGATGAGCCCGAGCAGTGCGTCGTTGGCCACCATCTCGTCGGGCGCGGTCGGATGCCGTCCCTCCACGAGCTCGTAATCCCCCTGCACCGCAGGCTCGAGACCGAGCGCCGCGGCCGTCACGGCGCCGCTCGCACGCGGAAAGTGGAGCTGCCCGCCGAGCACGGGGCTCACCTTCTCCACGTCGGGCCGCGCGCGCAGGACGGCGAGAATCGAGTCGGCGTCGCGGATCGTCGCCTCGGTGTCGAAGGGAAGCGTGCCCTTGGGCGCCATCCGCAGCTGGAATCCCTGCGAGAGCAGCAGCTCGCGGAACGACTCGCGCATTCCAGTGGAGAGCATCACCATGTCGAGCAGCATCGCCGCCGACACGGCCACGCCGAGCACGGCGAGCAGCGTGCGTCCGCGATGACGGATGAGCGACGCGGCGGCGAGGGTGAAGAGCATCGCTAGCGGCCGAACAGCGCGAGGGGCGGCGTGCGCACCAGGCGCCGCGCAGCCAGCCATCCGGCCACGGTCCCCAGCACGAGCGAGAGGGCGACCGCCAGGATGACGATGTCTCCGGTGACGATGGAGAAGCGCAGCGGTGTGCGATATACCGACTGATAGTGTGCGTTGACGATCCACGACGCGGCCGCGCCCACGCCGACGCCGGCGAGACTTCCGAGCACGGCGATCGCGGCCGCCTCGAGCACCACACTGCGCACGACGGTGCGGGCCGAGATGCCCATCAACCGCAGGGCTGCCACGTCCCGGCGGCGCTCGTCGACCTTGAGGAGCATGATGCAGAGCAGGAAGATCGCGCTCGCCACCACCGTGATCACGCCGATGGCGCGGTGAAAGCGCGACACCACGGCGAAGGTCGTCGACGTCTCGACGGCGATGTCGCTGGAGCGGTGCGCACGGAACCCGAACGCGGAGGCGTTGATGCGCGCGAGTGCTTCCGGCGTGGCGGCCGGAGAGCGCGTCGCAACGGCGAACCGATCGACGCGGTCGCCGTAGCCGAGGAGCGATTGCAGTTGGGTGAGGTGCAGGCGGATCCGGTATTCCCCGCGGGCCACCTCGGCCGGATCGGCGCGACGCCGCACGATCGCGCTCACGATCGCGCTGTCGCCGGCCGCCCCTGGCGTGGCGGAGAGGCTGATGCGGTCACCAATGCGGAGCCGCGCGTCGGCGGCGAGACGCTCGTCGATGGCGATCGTGCGAGGGCTCTGCGCGTGCGCACGTGAGGCCGCGAGGAGCGCGAGCGCCTGTAGAGCAAGGAGAGTCTTTCTCAGCGTTGGACCGGAGCTGGCGTGGATCGCGTCATCGGTTCGTGAAGGCTAGCCTCGAGACTCGACTGCCGCTCGGGTTGGCTCCACCGACGAAAGTCGTCCGGATGCGGCGGATGGTGCGGGTCAGGCGGATCCGACCTCGAGCCAGCCATGCCGCACGAGACCAACCCCGCGACCCAAAAAGAGAGGACTGTGAGGTCGCGGGGTCCGGCCGCGGTGCGCGGAGACGGGCTCGATCTTGGAGCAGGCCGTTTTCCGCGTGGATCCGCGGGCATTTCCGCGTGGATCCGCGATAAAGCAGGTCAACGGCCTTATCGCGGATCTACGCGGATCGGAACAGCCGCGGATCCTCGCGGAAACAACACTCGGCGCTGAGTCGCGTCCCGCCGACCCCAAACAACACCTCTTTGAGGTCGCGGGGCTGGCGGCTGCACGCGGAGCCTGGCTCCGTCGCGGAGCCAATCCGCTGATCCGGGTCGATCCGAACCTCCCAACCGCCTCGAGGAGCCGGCCCGAGCGGCTCTACCGCGAAGTCCAGCGCGCCGAGTCCTTGAGCGCGTGGCGCGTTTCGGCCAGCGTCATGGATGTCGAGCTGGCGCTGTACGTCGCGATCCCCCGTTTCAACAGGTAGCCCCCGAGTCCGAGCTCCACGATACCCGTGATCAGCGCGCCGAACCACATGTGGCCGCGGTCGAGCTGGCCGATGAGTGTGGCGAGAAGGATGGTCAGCGCGACCAGCGCGATCACCCCCGCGCCGAACGCGAGCACCATCCACAGCACGCCGCGGCCCGCGCGGTGCAGGCTCTCCTTCGTCTCCAGCTTCGCCAACTGCACTTCGTCGGTGACGAGGCGCTTGGAGTCGTCGGTGAGGCGACGGATGAGATCGGGGATCCCGGTGTCGGGATCGGATACGATGGGTCGGGCGGTCACGTGCTCCTCCGAGGGTCGGGCTCTCTCCGCGCGCTGCGGGGCAAGAGGCGTTCCCTCGGACCTACTGGGCGGTCGCCTCCACGAACACCTGCGCCGCCAACCCCACACCGATGGCGCGCGTCGACCCGCCGGTCGCTTCCCCGACCCACAGCGTGATCGGCCCGTCGAACGGCGCCCGGTCGAGGATCCGCACCAGCGCGCCCGGCCGGATGCCGAGCTCGGCGAGATAGCGTAGCCGCTCGGCGTCCTCGTCCTGCACCTGACGCACGCGGACCCGCTCGCCCGGAGCGGCGTCGGCGAGACGCCGCAGGGTGAGCTCCTCCACGCGACCGTCGCGCGTCGGGATCGGTGCGCCGTGCGGATCCTGCATCGGGTCGCCGAGGGCCGCGGCCATCCGCTCGATCAGTTCCTCCGAGGCGGCGTGCTCCAGTCGCTCGGCCTCGGCGTGCACGCCGTCCCACGGGTAGCCGAGCACCTCGGTGAGATAGCACTCGAGGATGCGATGGCGGCGCAGCGTGCGAAGCGCGGCGCGGCGCCCATTGCCAGTGAGGCGTACGCCGCGATAGGGCTCGTGCGTGATGAGCCCCTGATCCGCGAGGCGGCGTACCATTCCGCTCACCGACGCGGGCGAGATCGCGAGCCGGTCGGCGATGTCGTTGGTGGACGCGGGCTCACCCACACGCTCCAGGTCGTAGATCGCCTTGAGGTAGTCCTCGACCGGGCCCGAGAGTGTGTGCGGCAACTTCGCCTCCCTGGTTACGCCGGCCGGAGCCGGCGCGGAGCGCCGCGGACCATGAGCACGGGCACGGTGGTGTGATGCCGCACGTCGTTCGCCACGCTGCCGCGCAGGAGATCCTGGATGCCGCGGTGGCCGTGAGTGCTCATCGCCACCAGATCGCAGCCTTCGCGCAGCGCCGCCGCGGCGATCTCCGGACCCGGCTCGCCGCCGGCCAGCACGCACTCCGTCTCGATCCCGGCTTCCTCGAGCGCGTCTGCCCGCTCCTCGAGGTACTCGCGGTCGTACTTCATCTCCGCGCTCTCGCGTAGCACGAGCTGGTGCTGGTTGCGAGCCGCCCAACCATCGGCCACGTGGATCAGCACCACGGACGCGCCACAGAGGGTGGCGAGGTCGCGCACATGCGCGACGATCGCGTCGTCGTAATCGGAATGCTCGAGCGGAACCAGGATGCGCCGATACATGGTGGAAGCGCGAGAGGGCCGGCCGGACTGCTCTCGTCTACGAGAGCCAGCTCCGCAAGGTCTGGAACAGCAGCCACACGTTCAGCGAGGCGATGACCGTTGCCACGAGGTACGCGAGCAGCTTCAACCACGTTGGGTTCACGAACTCGCCCATCTTCAACCGGTTCGACGTGAACATTACCAGCGGGAACACGGCGAACGATAGCTGGAGGCTCAGAACGACCTGGCTCAGGATGAGCAGTTGGGCCGTCCCCGACTCCCCACCGAGGATGGCGACGATCACCGCCGGCACGATCGCGATCAGCCGCGTGATGAGCCGGCGCAGCCATGGGCGAATCCGGATGTTGAGGAACCCCTCCATGACGATCTGACCGGCGAGCGTGCCGGTGAGCGTGGAGTTCTGCCCGGACGCCAGCAGCGCGAGCGCGAACATCGTGCTGGCTCCGGCGCCGAGCAGCGGGGTGAGCAGCTTGTAGGCGTCCTGGATCTCGGCAACGCTCTGATTGCCGGAGCTGTGGAAGCTCGCCGCGGCGACGATGAGGATGGCCGCATTGATGAACAGCGCGAGGGAGAGCGCGATGGTGGAATCGACGAACGCGTAACGCACCGCCTCGCGCTTCCCGTCGGCCGACTGCTCGTAGCGCCGCGTCTGCACGATCGACGAATGCAGATACAGGTTATGCGGCATCACCGTCGCGCCCAGGATGCCGATCGCGATGTACAACTTCTCGCGATCCGACATGATGTCCAGCGTGGGGACGAAGCCCTTGAACACGGCACCCACATCGGGGCGCGCGAGGAACAGCTCGAAGGCGAAGCAGGCGCCCACGGTGAGCACGAGGGTGATGACCAGCGCCTCGAGCACCTTCACGCCCTTGTTCTGTAGATAGAGCAGCAGCAGGACGTCGAATCCGGTGATGGCGACGCCGATCGGCAGCGCGATGCCGAAGAGCAGGTTCAGCGCGATCGCCGACCCGATCACCTCCGCCAGGTCGCACGCCGCAATGGCGATCTCGCACAGAATCCAGAGCCCCCACACCACTGGCGTGCTGAAATGATCGCGGCACGCCTGGGCGAGGTCGCGTCCGGTCACGATGCCAAGCTTGGAGGCGAGGCCCTGGAGCAGGACCGCCATCAGGTTCGAGAGCAGGATGACGCTCAACAGCGTGTAGCCGAAGCGCGACCCACCGGCGAGATCAGTGGCCCAGTTGCCCGGGTCCATGTAGCCCACCGCCACCAGATAGCCGGGCCCGGCAAAGGCGAGAATTTTTCGCCACTTGTTGGCCCCGCCAACCGGCACCGATCGGTAGACCTCGGCAAGGCTCGGCGCTACACGCGCACGACGCCAGCCGGTGTCTGGCTGTGGCTCGGATGGATGGAGCGGCGCTATTGGGGGCGTGGTACGGCCCGGTGTAAGGCGGCGTGTGGACATTGGGTGGCTCGTAGGGTTCGTCTGCCTGAAGACGAGCCAGGTGGTTTAGGGTAACCTAAACATATTTCGAGGGGAGCAGAATGCAAGGGTCTGCCGCATTCTCCCGCCGAGGCCCGAACGATCCGAAATTTCGCGCCTCTTCCGTGGTATCCGTACGTTCGGTTGCTTTTCGCCGTTCCCCTCACGCCGAGCATCAGGATGCCAACTACCACTTCGTCCGGCGCCCGCGTCACCGCCTTGCGACAGGTCGCGCTCACCGTGCGCGACGTCGCCCGCAGCACCGAGTTCTATCGCGACATGGTCGGGTTGCCGTTCCTCTTCTCGGCAGGCCCCAACCTCGCCTTCCTCGCGATCGGCGACGTGCGGTTGATGCTTGCCGGGCCGGAAGGGGAGTTCAAGCCGGGCCTCAGCTCCGTCCTCTACTTCAAGGTCGACGACATCATCGCGGCGCACGCCGAGATGTCGGCGCGCGGGGTCCCGTTCGTCACGGCCCCGCACTTCATCGCGGCGATGCCCGACCACGATCTGTGGCTGAGCGATTTCAAGGATCCGGATGGGCACACGATGGCGCTGATGTGCGAGAGGCCGCAGGGGAGCAAATAGTCGCCTGACACCGGATAATGGATGAGCGGTTGACCCACTCACTGGCCGGCTGCCCCTGACTCATGACTGATTACGCGGTTGCCTGACGGCGAGTCCTCTGACTACGACTAGCGGACGCCCGTCGCATCGTCGTCGAACGACTCGCCCTCGGGCGGCTCGCCGACATAGTGCAGGAACTGCCGCAGCACGCGCTCGGTAAGGCCCCACACCGTGTACTCGCCGTGCTGGAACACGCTCACCGTCC
>JBJMNM010000049.1:0-8251 GCA_045804305.1 Gemmatimonadaceae bacterium
GTCGGCGGGCACCTGTTCGGCCATGGGCGAGGCGGCATAACGGAAGATCGGGCCGAGCCTTCCGCCGAAGCACTTCGCATAGAGCTCGAACGCTTCCTCACACTGGCCATGGAAGCTCAGGTAGGGATGCATCCGCATGTGATTATTGCTTCGCTTCCGGCGCTGCGAGTGAATCGATCGTCACGATACGCGCCATCGCGACAAGCTCGGTCGGCGTGGCCGTGCGTGGTGGTCCACGGAACCAGATCCGGACGAATGCGCCCTCCATCTCGGGACGGTCGTCGCTGCCGGGTGCGTCGCGTCGTACGAGCTGTGTGATGCCGTCGACGCCGACGTACGCTTTCATGCCGGGCGTCGTGGTTCGCGATCCGATGATCCGGACCCGGAGTCGATGGATGCTGCCGCCACTCGCAGCGCCGAATGATACTCCCCCCAGCGTGCCGACCACCCGCTCCTCCTCGACCTGTCCCGTCAGATCCGCAGGACCGCTCGGCGCCGACCGCGGCAGCGGCCGGCAGGCGGTTGCGCCGAGGAGGATCATGCCGACGCAGAGGCGAAGTAGCGTGGTGCCGTTCATGGCCTGACTCGAATATCGGCGCGTGAAGTGTCTGCGCGTGCAGGGGCGCGACAGCAAACCGCAATGATGAGGGTACGGGGTCCCCGGCGCAATGCAGGTCGTCGGGTGGCAGTGAGTCAGGTTGCGCAAATACATTTCCTGACCACGGCGCGTCGCCGCGGACTCATCATCGAAGGTTGCATGACGTCGTCACCCCAAGACCCGGCCGCAGTCCCCCCAGCGCTCGACGAACGCGATGCCACTCGCGCACTGGAGGGATTCTTCGAAGTCGCGCTCGACATGTTCTGCATGCTCGACTTCAACGGCTACTTTCGCCGGCTCAATCCCGCCTGGGAGCGCACGCTCGGCTTCACGCGCGAAGAGCTGATGTCGCGCCCGTTCATCGAGTTCGTGCACCCTGAGGATCGCGAGCGCACGCTCAACCAGAACGCCGACGTGCGCGGCGGCGGGCAGGCGCGCGGCTTCGAGAATCGCTATCTCACCAAGGACGGGGGCTACCGCTGGTTCCTCTGGAACGCCACGCCGTACGCGAGCGATCGGGTGATCTACTCCGTGGCGCGCGACATCACCGAGCGAAAGCAGGCCGAGGAAGAGCGCGCGGCGCTCGTCCATGCCCTGGAGGAGTCGCTCGCCGAAGTGAGGACCCTGCAGGCGATTCTTCCGATCCGCTCGTACTGCCGGAAGATTCGCGACGCCGAGAACTATTGGCTGACGGTGGAGACGTACATTGCGCGGCACACGAACAGCCGGTTCAGCCACAGCATCTGTCCCGGCTGCCTCGAGACGATCGTGGAGCCGCAGTTGAAGAAGTTCGAAGAAGGCTAGAGCGGTCGCCGAGGCCGGCGGACGGCCACCACCTTCCCGCTCTTTCCGCCGCCGCAGAAGAACCGATCGCCGCCGTCGGACTCGAGCCCCGACACACCCACGCCGGCCGGCATCTCGAGCTTCTCGAGAACCTCGCCGGTCCGGGGGTCGACGTGCCGCAATTCACTCTCGCCGCCGTCCCGCGTGCCGTGCCACAGCTCTCCGTCGACCCACGTGACGCCGGTGACGAAGCGGTTCGACTCGATCGTGCGAAGGATCGCTCCCGTCTCGGGATCGACTTGATGAATCTTCCGGTCCCGATACTGCCCCACCCAGAGCGTCCCTTCGGCCCAGGCGAGCCCCGAGTCGCCGCCGCCGCCGGGCGCCGGAATCGTGGAGAGCACCTGTCCGGTCTGAAGGTCGATCTTCATGATGCGGTCTTCGGCGATCTGGAACAGGTGTCGGCCGTCGAACGCCGTCCCGGCGTGCGCGGCCACGTCGATCGAGCGCAGCACGCTCCCGCTCTCGGGATCCAGGGCGTTCACCTTGTCTCCCGCGGCAAACCACACGTTCTGGCCGTCGTACGTGACTCCCGCCACGCTGTCGACACCGGGAAACGGTCCGTACTCACGCACGATCTTGGCGGTTGAACGTCGCATGCCTCGATCCTAGCCGATCGAAAGGGAAGTGGGGAGTAACAAGGTCGTCGTGAATCCCAACACGGGCGGGGTCATCCAGCGGCGCGACCGCCCGCGACCGACCGCCTGCACCTTGCCAGCGGCCGCGAGCGGGTCGAGCGCGCGCTGCACCGTGCGTTGACTCATTCCGAGCGCGAGGGCGAGGGCCGAGGTGGACCACGACTCGCCGTCGCCGAGGAACGCGAGCACCGCCGCATGCTCCTCCCCCTCTTCGACGGGCCGCGCCAGCACGACGACCTCGCGCGCGCGGCGCGGCGCGAGCGCAAAGCCTCGCTTCGTGGCGCGCACGTCGGCCAGCGGCCGCAGCATCGTGCGAAGCCGCCCCACCTCGACGCGCAGCCTCGCCCGATGCGACTCGTCGGTGAACTTCGATCCGAACGCGCGCGCGATGAGCGTGTCCCGGCGTGCATCTGCCGGCCACGCTTCGCCCAACGCGCGGGCGAGCGCGAACAGCACCGGACGCCTCGCCAGCGAGACGACCATGCCTCCCTGCCGCACGACATGCCGGCAGGCGTCCACGACGAATGCGTTCGTCGCCAGCAGCGCTTCGACCTCTTCGAGCGTGAGGAGGCGCTCCTCGCCGGCCGCGATCAGGCGCGCGGCGGGCATGTTCAGCGCGATGAACGCACCGTCCACCTCCGCCGCCAGGGCGGGAATTCCCGCGTGTCGCGCCGCACGTTCGGCGCGTGCGAGCGCCGCGCGCGCCACCTTCGTATGGAGGCGCCGCACCGCGATCCCCGCGACGACCAGCTCGTGGGCGGTCCTCGACGCCGCCGGGAGGGCCGCGGGGTCGAGCGCGGCGAGCGTACGCTCGGCCTCGTCGAGACGCCCGAGCAGGAGCAGGCGCCGGACCTCGAGGTTCCGCGCATGCGCGACGTTGACCCGGTCACCGTGCTCCTCGAGCGTGGCCCGCGCCGCGTCGAGCGCCTTCGCCGGCCATCCCAGGTCGCGCGTAACGAGCGCGATCTCGGCTTCGGCAACCACGCACCGCGCGCGGGCCACCGCTTCCCTGGGACCGAAGGCACGCGCGGCGCTTCGCAGAAGCGACTTCGCTCGCACCAGATCACCGAGCTGCGCCATCGCGATGCCTCGCAGCGCGAGCGCGGGCGCGTCATCGCGCAGAGCGACCCGCTTCAATGCACCGATGGGATCGCCCGCCGCGAGCGCGCGTGCCGCAGCCGTGATCAACGAGTCCATGGGAATCCCGTCACACTTGTAACTCTCACCCTTCGGTGCCCGGCGCTAAGTCTACACTCGTGACGAACGAGCACCCAGTCCAACACACCGAAGAAAGGAGAAACGAACGATGACGACGCATACGACCGGGACGCGTGAGGAGTGGCTCGCGGCGCGCCTCGAGCTGCTCGAGGCAGAGAAGGAGTTGACACGGCAGAGCGACGAGCTCGCGCGGCGCCGGCAGGAGCTGCCGTGGGTTCGGATCGACAAGGAGTATCGATTCGACACCGACGAGGGGAATGCATCACTGGCGGATCTCTTCCGTGGGCGATCGCAGCTCCTCGTCTATCACTTCATGTTCGGGCCCGACTACACCGCGGGGTGCCCGTCCTGCTCGAGCATCGCGGACGGGTTCAACGGGATCGCCGTGCACCTCGCCAACCACGACGTCATGCTGGCGGCGGTATCGCGGGCGCCGATCCCGAAGCTGCAGGCGTTCAAGCAGCGGATGGGGTGGACCTTTCCCTGGGCGTCCGCGCACAGCACCGACTTCAACGCGGACTTCAACGTACGGTTCACCGAGGAACAGCAGCGCGAAGGGCGCATCGAATACAACTACCGGCGCGAGGGAAAGTGGCAGTTGCGCGGCAGCGACGGGCCGGTCGCCCAGATCGCGGCACAATCCGGAACCGACGCGGCCACGTACACGCGCGAGCGACCAGGCGTGAGCGCGTTCGCGTTGGAGGACGGCGTCGTCTACCACACCTACTCCGCCTATGCGCGCGGCGTGGACAGCCTCTGGGGCATGTATCAGTGGCTCGACCGCGCACCCAGGGGACGCAACGAGACGGGTGTGTGGTGGCGCCACCACGACAAGTACGGCACGCGCTGAGCGCCGCGACCATGCCGATGCTCTGGATGCGGATGCCCGGACAGACGTGGCTCGCTGTCGCCGCGTCGTTCGTGGCTGCGTGGGTCGTGATGATGGTGGCGATGATGCTGCCATCGCTCGTCCCGATGCTCGGGCGCTACCGGCGGGCCATCGCCGGCGATGGCGGTGCGCGGCCCGTGCTGCTGACTGCGCTCGTGGGCGTGGGCTACGTCTTCGTCTGGACCGTGTTCGGAGCGATCGCGTTTCCCATCGGCCTCGTCGCGGCGGCGATCGCGAGAGGTCGACCAGGGGCGGCAGCGACCGCACCGATGGCCGTGGGCGCGGTGGTGCTGATCGCCGGCATCCTCCAGCACAGCACATGGAAGGCGCGTCACCTTGCCTTCTGCCGGAACGAGCCGCGGCACGGTCGTGCGCTGGCGGCCGACGCCGGCGCTGCCTGGCGTCATGGGCTGTGCCTCGGTCTCCACTGCTGCCAGTCGTGCGCCGGTCTCACCGCGGCGGCACTCGTGATCGGAATCATGGACCTGCGCGTGATGGCCGTCATCATGACCGCGATCACCGCCGAGCGCCTCGCGCCATCCGGTGATCTCGTCGCGCGCGTTACGGGAAGTGGATTGGTCGGAGCGGGATTGTTCCTGATGGCGCATGCAGCGGCGCTCGGGTGACGCCGCTGCATCGTTCACCAGTATCCTGTCATTCGAAGAAACTGTGCAGCTTTGTTTTCTCGGTCGCTGTGTCTGTTCGCATACCCGATGTGGCCATAGCTTCTCGCGTATTCCTCGCCAGTCACCGCCTCCGGGAACAGCTCCTTGTCGCACTCTCGACCGCATGCTCGCCTCACCCGCATCGCGATCTCGGTGGGAGATCGCTTTCGCTTCGTGGCGGCGATGGAGGATTCTGCCGCACCAGCGACGTGCGCGGCGTTCCGTCGTCTGCTCCCCTATACCCAGCGCCTCGTGCACTGCCGATGGAGTGGCGAAGGCTGCTGGATTCCGCTCGGCACATTCCAGATGGGCGTCGGTCTGGAGAACTCGACGAGCAAACCGGGGCCGGGCGAGCTCCTCTGGTATCCCGGCGGCATCAGCGAGACCGAGTTGCTGTTCCCCTACGGTGAGGTGGCGTTCGCCTGTCGCGCGGGCTCGCTCGCCGGAAACCACTTCCTGACGATCGTCGACGGGATTGACCAGCTACCTGAAGTGGGGCGTCGGGTGCTCTACGACGGAGCGCATGACATTCGCTTCAGCCTGGCTTGAGACTCCCGCGATAGTTGGGCCCGGACGAGGTCGGCGAGGAGACCGAGCGCATTGCGCGTTCGTGCCGACCATGGGTGCCCGGCGTTGATCCGGAGGTAGTTCGGAAAGGCGCCGCTCGCCGAGAAGGCCGGGCCGGGCGCCACGCTCAGGCCGCGGCCGACGGCATGCCGTTGCAGCGCCACGGTGTCGATACCGGCGGGTAGCTGCACCCAGAGCAGAAAGCCGCCGGCCGGGTGCGAGATGCGCGTACCCTCCGGGAAGCACTCCGCGATCTCGTACGAGAAGCGGTCCAGCGTTCCCTGGAGCGACCGCCGGAGACGACGCAGGTGCTGCTCGTAGCCACCGGAGGCGAGATACGCCGCCAGCGCGAGCTGCGGTGGCACCGCGGTCGCCGCGGTGGTGGCGAGCTTGAGGTGCAGCACGCGGTCGCGGTACGCACCCGGGATGACCCACCCGACGCGGTACTCGGGGGCGAGCGTCTTCGAGAAGCTGCCGCATGTGAGAACGAGACCCGCCGTGTCGAACGCGCGCAGTGAGCGGGGGCGCTCCTCGCCGAACGCGAGCTCTCCGTACGTGTCGTCCTCGATGGCCGGCACGCCGTGCGCGGCCAACACCGACACGAGCTCGCGCTTCCGATCGTCGGGCATGATGCAGCCGAGCGGGTTGTGCACGTTCGGCGTCACGACGAGCGCCGCGACCTTGCTGCGGCCGAGGGCTTCCGCGAGTGCCTCGACACGGAGTCCCGTGTCGGGATCCACGGGGATCTCGAGCGCCCGAAGCCCCAGCACCTCGATGGCCTGGAGGGTCCCGAAGTACGCCGGCGCCTCCACGGCCACCGTATCGCCAGGACGCGTCAGCGCGCGGAGAGAGAGCGAAAGCGCCTCGGCGCAGCCGCAGGTGATCACGATGTCGTCCGGAGTGACGGCGTCGCCTGCGTCGAGGGCGCGCCTCGCGATCTCGCGGCGGAGTGCCTCGGAGCCGGATGGCGTCACCGGCGCTCCCGCCCCGCCTGGGGGTCGTCGCGTCACCCCGCGAAGCGCACGCGCGAGCGCACGGGTCGGGAGCAGCTCTTCGGCAGGCAGCGCCGTGCCGAGCGGGACCAGCGCGGGGTTGGCCACCATCTCCAACACCCGCATGATCAGGTCGCCCGTCGTGATCGCGCCCGGCTCGGGCAGCGGCACCGTGGGCTCGTGCTTCGTCAGGCCTTCGCGCGCCGGCGGCGACAGGACGTAGAAGCCGGACTGCGGCCGCGCGGCGATGTGACGCCGCGCTTCGAGCAGCCGATAGGCCTGCAGCACCGTCGGGATACTCACCCCGCGGCTCGCGCTCATGCGGCGCACGGACGGCACGCGATCCCCGGGGCGCAGCGTTCCCGTGTGAATCAGCTCGCCGATGTCCGCCGCAAGCCGTTCATACGCGAAGCGTTCGGATGCGTTAAACAGCGGGCGCGCGGCACCGGCCGCGGCTGAAGTTCTCGGAGTGCGAATGGACACGAGGGAGGCTGTGATGGAGCACGGCAACTGTATAGGTCGACAATCGTCGGTATTGAATCTGTTGCGGTTCCACGCGGCAGTCTAGTGTTCTGTCCAACACCTCCCGAAGGATCCGATGACGTCGCTTCGACTACTGCCTTGCTCGGCGCTGCTTCTCACGGCCTGTTCGACTGTCCGCCCAGGTGCACAGAGCGAGAGCGTGCCCGCGCCTCTCATCGCCGCTCACCAGCACCTGATCAGTCCTGCGT
Organism: Gemmatimonadaceae bacterium; assembly: GCA_045804305.1. Taxonomy (GTDB): domain Bacteria; phylum Gemmatimonadota; class Gemmatimonadetes; order Gemmatimonadales; family Gemmatimonadaceae; genus AG11. The sequence continues at coordinate 7,142 of JBJMNM010000049.1, forward strand.
TCACGAAGATCATCAACGAACCCGAGCTGAATGGTGACAGCCTGCTCAGGCTTCTCGACGACGCGGGCATCCGGCGCGGCGTGGTCCTGTCGATGGGCTACTCGTTCGGCGACGAACGCAAGAAGGACAGGGTTCCGGACCTGGACCGCTACACCAGCGACGAGAACGACTGGACCTCGCGGCAGATGGTGAGCTCGAGGGGTCGGCTGCTGGGCTTTTGCAGCGTGAATCCGCTGCGAGAGGCTGCGCTGGCGGAGATCGATCGTTGCGTCAGGCTGCCCGGCATCGTGGGCCTCAAGCTGCACATGGGCAACTCCGGCGTCAGCCTTCGCGATTCCGCGCATGCGCGGAGGCTGGAGCAGGTCTTCGCCTCGGCGAACGCGCATCATGCCGCGATCATCGTCCACCTGCGGTCGCGGACCGGCACGCCATACGGGCGCGAGGACGCACAGCTCTTCCTCGATCGCCTGCTCCCTCGCGCGCCGGACGTCGTGGTCCAGGTAGCGCACCTCGCGGGCACCGCCGGCTTCCCCGACTACGCCGAGCAGGCGATGGACGTCTTTGCCAGCGCGATCGAGCGCCAGGATCCTCGGACGCGCAACCTGTACTTCGATCAGACGGCGGTGGCGACGTCGGCCACCACGCCGGACGAAGGAGCGCGCATCGCGCGAATGATCAGGCGCGTGGGAGCGACGCGAGTCTTCTTCGGATCCGACATGCCGGTGGGAGGCAATCCACCGCCCGCGGAGGCTTGGGCGATATTCCGCGCCAAGGTCCCCCTCACGGCCGCGGAGATGCGCACGATCGCGTTGAACGAACCGCCCTACGCCACGCGCCGCTAAAGACCGGATAGGCGGACCTCGGACATCGGCACCCCTCCTCCCGGTGTTTAGCGCGACAGTCTGCATGCTCGGAAGCCCGAATTCTACTCCGAACCCGGGGCACCGGTCTCGATCGGCCGCAACTCGCTCTCCCCCTCGAACTCCGGCCAGTGGATGCGATGCAGCTCCATGAACCGCGTCGCGAGGTCGAGCGCTTCCTGGTCGGACTCCACGTCGACGATCGCGTAGCCGCCGATCAGCTCCTTGCTTTCAGTGAACGGTCCGTCGA
>JBJMNM010000050.1:0-14566 GCA_045804305.1 Gemmatimonadaceae bacterium
ATTCAGACGCTCGTGTTCTGATCACGGACGGTGACGTAGCCTCGAGGAACTTCTCGCGGACCGCAACCGCTCCATCCCGCACCATGTGCTTGCCGTGAGCGAGCACGTGGACGAGGTCGAACCCGTCGCCCTCCAGCACGAGGATGTCGCCGTCGGCGCCGGTCTCCAGGCGCCCCTTCTTCTCGAGCCCGAGCACCATCGCCGTGTTCCTGGTCACCAGCGCGAGGAGCCTGGCGAGCGGCAACCGGTGGCCGCGGGCGCAGTTGCGGATCTGCTGGAAGAAGGTGTCGGGGCCCTTCTCTGACGCATCCGACGACACCGTCAGCTTGTCGAGATCGCCGTGGTGGTCGATGTAGAAGGTGATCCACTTGGCGAGATCCTCTTCCTGGACATCGATGTCCACATACGAGCCACGCTTGGTGAGCGCGATCGCGTCGCGCATGAGCGCCGCGCTGCGCTCGACATGAGTTGGGTACAGCCATCGGGCATCGATCTCGTACTGGTCGCAGTCGAGCAGCTCTTCCAGACACTTCATGCGCCGCTTGCCTGGCCCGACGTGAAAGTGGGTCACGCCGGCCTTCTTGCTCAACTTGCCCCCATTGTGGGTGTCGGTGACCACCTTCGCGAGCTTGTGGATGACGGGCTCCGTCGCCCGCTCGTCGGAGATGGCGATCTCGCCCGCGCCCAGCACCTCGTCGATGAACATCATGTCCTCGCGGACGCTCCCCATGATCGACTTGGGCGGTATTTCGTAGCCACCCGACCAGATGTAGGCCGAGAGTCCCTCTTCCTTGAGGGCCTTGGCCTTCGCGAGCAGGCCGGCCATCGTCTTCATCGTCGTGTCAACGCCAAGTGTGCCGACGACCGTGGTGATGCCTGCTCGGACGATCTCCGAGAGATGGATCTCGGGCGATTGTGTGGCGAAGCCCTCCTCGCCACTTCCGCCCAGGAGATGCTCGTGCGGGTCGATGAATCCCGGACAGACCAGGCACCCGGTGGCGTCGATCACGTCGACCTCGAGTCCAACGGATTCGACGGCGCGGCGATCGATCTCGCCGATGATGCCGATCCTGCCGTCGACCAGAAGGATGGACTGCTCGCCGAGATGCTCGGGAGCGTAGACGTCGCCGTTCTCGATGAGGGTGAGCATGCGCGTGTCAGGCGCAAACGGCTGGCCAGTCGATCGCCGGAAAGCGTATGGTATCGTACCGAGCATCCGCGCGGGCAGCGACGCCGATCATGCTTCGCCCCGCGGCGCGACGCGCTGACGCACGACCGCCAGCGTCGCCGGCACCTTGTCGGCGTGGATCACGAGCAGATCGTCCTCGCTCAGGAGATCGAGCCCGCGGTTGATCGCGTCGCTTTCCTCGTATACGACCTCGATGGCGGACGGCGACAGCCCGCCCGCCACGAGGCCCTCAGTGAGCAGGGCGGCGATCTCCCCGTCGGCGCGCCCCCGCCGGTCGGCGTCTTCCTTGATGATCACGCGGTCGAAGCTGGCGCAGAGCCGGCCCGCTTCTCGAATGTCGTCGTCACGGCGATCGCCCGGGACGGTCAGCACGCAATAGCGCTTCGCCGCCGGCATCCGGAACACGAGCTCCGTGAGCCCTTTGATCGCCGCGGCGTTGTGGGCGTAGTCGATCACCACCCGGCCTCCACCCACGCGAACGACGTTCAGTCGTCCTGGCGTCGTGGACGGAGACGGGTGGAAGGAGAGCAGGCCGGCCCGGATGTCGTCGTACCGCATCCCCTGGACGTACGCCGTCGCCACCGCGGCGAGCACGTTCTCGCGCTGGAAGGTCGCCGCGCCGCCCAGCGAGAGCGGGACGTCGTGCTCCGCCGCGATCGGAATGCGCAGCCGACCGCGCCGGATCACGAAGGTGTCCTGCTCGACCACCGCGGCGATGCCGCCGCGCGACACGTGCTGCTCCACGATCTCGTTCTCGCCGTACTCGCGGGCCGAGAAGAGCACGATGTCGCCGCCGGTGCGGTGGCGCATCTCGTACACGAGCGGGTCGTCGGCGTTGAGAATGGCGTGCCCCTCGCGCTTCACGGTGGCCGGCACGACACCCTTCACATCGGCCAGCTGCTCCACGGTGTTGATGCCACGCAGCCCGAGATGGTCGGCCGAGACGTTCAGCACCACGCCCACATCGCATTCCTCGAAGCCGAGACCCGCGCGCAGGATGCCGCCGCGCGCCGTCTCGAGCACGGCGACGTCCACGGTGGGATTCGTGAGGATGATGTTCGCGGCGAATGGCCCAGTCATGTCACCTTCCATCACGAGACGATTCTGCAGGTAGACGCCGTCGGTCGTCGTGAACCCCACCGTTCTGCCCATATTGCGGAAGAGGTGGGCGATCAGGCGCGTCGTCGTCGTCTTGCCATTGGTGCCGGTCACGGCGATCACCGGAATCGTCGGATCCACGCCGGGCGGATACAGCATGTCGACGATGGCGGCGCCCACTGGTCGAGGTTTCCCCTCCGTCGGATGGGTGTGCATCCGGATGCCGGGACCGGCATTCACCTCGATGATCACCGCACCGTTTTCCCGGAACGGCACCGAGATGTCCTCCGTCATCACGTCGATGCCGGCGATGTCGAGCCCGACCGCGGCCGCCGCCATCTCGCAGGCCGTCACGTTGTCGGGGTGCATCTCGTCGGTGCGGTCGATCGACGTCCCGCCGGTGGAGAGGTTCGCCGTCTGCCGGAGGTACACCACCTCGCGCTCGGCCGGGACGGTGTCGAGCGTTCGCCCAGCCGTGGCCAGATAGGCTTCGGTCTGCGCATCGAAGGGTAGTCGGGTCAGGATCTTCGCGTGCCCGATCCCGCGCCGCGGATCGCGATTGGCATCCTCGATCAGCGCGCGCACGGTGCGCCGGCCATCACCCACGACGTGGGCCGGCACGCGCTCGGCGCACGCCACGACCTTGCCGTTCACCACCAGCACGCGATGATCACGGCCCGTGGCGAACTGCTCGACCACCACGCGTTGACCGTATCGGCTGGCCTCCGCCCATGCCCGCTCGAGGGATTCCACATCGTCCAGGCGTGACGAGATGCCCCGACCATGGCTCGCATCGAGCGGCTTCAGGATGACGGGGAATCCGGTGCGCTCGGCGGCGTCCACCGCGTCTTCGATGGTTCGAACGACGTCGCCACCGGGAACCGGCAGCCCGATGTTGCCGAGCACGCGCTTCGTTTCATCCTTGTTCTGCGCGATCTCGACGGCGATGGAGCTGGTGCGGTCGCACACCGTTGCCTGGATGCGCCGGAGGTTGCGGCCGAGACCGAGCTGCACGAGCGAGTGGGAGTTGAGCCGCCGGACCGGGATGCCACGACGCCGCGCCTCCTCAACGATCGCTCCCGTGGAAGGTCCCAACCGTACTGATTCGTACAGACGTTGGAGCCTGGCACCCGCTTCCGCTCCGTCGACAGGCTCCCCTCGTATGCAGGCGCGGACGATTCGTACTGCCTCGCGCATGCTCTCGATGCCGACCTCCTCCTCTTCATACTCGACGATCACCCACCAGACATCCTCGTCGCCGGAGGGGACCACGCGCCCGAAGCTGACGTCGCAGCCGGCCAGCGTCTGGAGCTCGAGCGCGACGTGCTCCAGCACGTGCGGAATGCGTGTGCCCTCACGGAGACGCTCGACGAACCCACCCGGCCCGCCCCGGCTGCACGGGTGCTCGTGCAGGGTCGGCATCGCGGCGACGAGCCGGTCGGCGAAACCGTCGAGCGACGAGCTGAGGACGCGGTCGAGCGGACCAAGACGCACGTCGGAGGCGATGACCGGCGCGAGCCGCCAGTAGTTCGGACCACGCAGCGCCCGCACCCGGGAAACCCGAAGAGCATCAGCAAGCGTATCGGATTCGGAAGGGCTGGATTGGAGCGAGGCTGTCATGCAGGGCTGCGGCAGAATGGCGAGCGAATAGCGCGCAGTCGGGCAAAACGCATTCCTCGCGCGACGGAACGTCGTTTGCGCCAACGCGTGCATCCATCCACGGAGCACACATGAGTCGCGGCCGTACCGGAACCCTCGTCATCATTGGCGGGCACGAGAACAAGGACGACGATCCTCTCATCCTGAAGGAGGTCGTGCGACGCGTCGATGGCGGGAAGCTCGTCGTCGCCACTGTCGCCTCCGACGTGCCGGAGGAGACGTGGAACGACTACGAGCGCGTGTTCCGACGACTCGGCGTGAAGCACCTCTACAAGCTGGATGTCGAGACCCGGGAGGACGCCTGCTCCGATCGCAAGGTGCAGATCCTCTCCGGCGCCGATGCGGTGTTCTTCACGGGCGGTGATCAGCTCAAGATCACGAACCTGCTCGGAGCCTCTCCCATCTGCGAACGGTTGCGCGAGATCTACCATGAAGGGGGCATGATCTGCGGCACGTCGGCCGGCGCGTCCGTGATGAGCGATACGATGCTGGTGGGAGGAGGCGATGACGGCTCGGCGCGGATCGGCAGGACGGTGCGTATGGCGCCTGGCCTCGCGCTCGTGAGCGACGTCCTCATCGATCAGCACTTCGCCGAGCGGGGACGTGTGGGCCGCCTGCTCGGTGCGGTGGCCCAGAATCCACGGCTGCTCGGCATCGGCATCGACGAGAACACCGCGGTCGTCATGACGGGGGGCCGCCGCTTCCACGTACTCGGTGAAGGGGCGGTGTACGCCTTCAACGCGTGGGACTTGACCTACGCCAACCTCACCGAGGAGTCGCGCGATCGCGCACTGTCCATGTTCGGGACACGCGTCGACGTGCTCAGCCAGGGGGACTCGTACGATCTGGCGACTCGCGTGCCCACCAATCATCCCGCTCGCGAGATCGAGGAGCAGCTCGAAAGCGCATGACCCGGCGTTATCGCGACATATGTATGAGATCATACGCTACGCAGCATCATTGAAGCCCCGCTGCACGTGGTCGCCTTTTTGCGCCTTCGCACTCACCCCTCCACAGCAGGTGAGCCATGCGAAACAGTCCATTCGAGCAGCAACCACAGACCCGACGGAGCGGCGACGACCGCTCGACACAGACGCGCCTTGCGGCGCGCGCGATCGATTGCGGTCACGATTGCGTACACGACGGAGAACTCGAGCCGCCGCGTCAGGAGTCGCATCCCGCCGTCTTGCCGGAGACCGAGCGTACGTCGCGGTGATCGGCCAGAGTGCGTAGGTGCGTCATGAGCTACGCTGGTTGCCGCCAGGTCGTCATGGGCCGCTCACGAGCTTCTGCACCGTCGCTCCCGCCTGCGCCGCGCCGCCGGTCTCGTTGATGACGTGCGCGATGGTGCCCTTTCCGCCGCCGAGCGACACCGTCACCATGTTGTGCAGCCGTACGCCGGGCGCGGCGGGCACCTCGAAGGCGTGCTCCGCCACCACGGCGGGATTCGTCCGGAAGAAGCAGTAGCTCCCGAGTCCCCACGCCTCGTGGCTCGTGACCGCGGCGTCGACGCGATAGGCGGTGAATCCCCGCGTCGTGCCGCTCATCCAGCCCGTCTGATCGGGTACGTCGTACGGCATCTCGTTCTGGAACATGTAGGTGCGCCCACCGTTGCCGTTCCACTGCACCTGATGCTGCTGGTAGTGCTCGACGAACAGGCCATACATCGTCACGTCGGCGCCGTTCACGACGAGGCCGTTCGCCGCGGTGTTGGACGTCCATCCCACGCCATTGCCGTGATCGGCGCGCCAGAGCCAGAGATGGTCGGCGATCACGTCGCTGCTGTTGATCTCGAGAGAGCGGGTCGCTTTCCCGACGCCGGCGCCGCCGACGCGAACGAAGAGATCGCTGAGGAGCGTCGGGTTGGAGGAGTGCCGAGCGGACGAGCCGGGCGGCCCGATCTGCACGAGCACCGGCGAGTCGATCGGGCCCGCATCGATGAGAAGGCCGGCGAGGGTCACACCGTCCACGTCATCCACGATCATCGCGCTGACGCCATTGTCCGGCACGAGCGTCGCCAGCCCGAGACCGAGCACGATCGTATTCGCTCTCGTGATGTGGAGCGGCGCGTCGAGGTGGTAGATGCCGGGCGTGATGATGAGGCTCTTGTCGCGCGCGAGGGCGTCGTTCATCGTCGCGGCCGGCGTCCCCGGCTTCACGATCACGAAGTCGCTGAGTGGCCGCGCCATTCCCCTGGGCGCACCGGAGATCCAGCTCGTCCCTTCCACGTTCGAGCGACGTTCCGGGACGAAGAGCCTCCATTCGCCGTTCCGATCGACAAAGAGAAAGGGCTTCTCGCGAACTACCGGCGCAGCCGCGATCGTGGTGTAGGGCGGAGTCGGAAAGCTGTTCGCCGGCGCTCCGCCGGTGCCCACGAACACCATGTTCCAGTTCGATCCCGTCCATCCTCCGAGCGCGCTGTTGCGCGTGATCCACTGCTGCTGCGTCCCGGACTTCACCTGTCCGTCCACCTTCGAGTCGGCGAGGAAGCCGCCGCTGGACCAGCCGCTGTCGCTGAGCACGAGGTCGCCGCGGATGTGCATGCGGCGCATCGGCGCCGCCTGTGACACGGCCCATCGGTTGAACCCGCCCGCAGGCACGACGGCCATGTTCTCCACGACTCGCCAGAAGTTCAGCGTCGCGTTGCCCTTTCTCCAGCGTGCGTCGGCGCGCATGCCGCCGGTGATGACGACATCGTCGGGCGACAGACCGAGGCCGGACACCTGGGTGTAGAATCCGATGCGGGCGTCGACGTCGTACTTCCCCGGTTTGAACAGGACCGCGTACCGCCGCTCCCCGAACTGATTGGACTCCTGCGCCGCGAAGATCGAGTCGAGCGTCGACCGGATGGTGCCAGCGGGAGCGGCGGGATCGAAGACTGTGACGTTCGGGCCGAAGTCCGGCGTCGCGGCCGGCGACTGCGTCGGAACGGGCGCGCAAGCCAACGCGGCGAGAGTGAGGAGAAGGGGGGCGCGCATGGCGGGAAGTGTTGCTCGCTCCCCGAGTCGCGTCAACGCTGCTCGGCGGCGGAGACCGCCCGTCACCTGTGCCTCACTCGCTCGTCATCCTCGCGTCTATGCTGACGCGAAAGCTTCTGGACCTCGTCTTTCCCGAGGGGCTCGTGCTCCTCGTGGCGGTGGCGCTGGTGCACTGGGGTGCGGACGCCCCTGCGGCCGCGGCGGTCGTCCGTCTGTATCCGCTCGTCGTCCTCGCCGCCGGCGCGCTCCTCGCCTGGCGATTCCAGCGCGGACGTCTGCTGCTCGCGCTGCTCGGCTTCATCCTCGCGGATCGCGCCATGCTCTGGCTCGTTCCGCTGGGCTCGACCGCGCCGTACGCGGGCCCGGTCATCGTACGCACGGTCGCGATGCTGCTCCCGGGATCGCTCGCGCTGCTGGCATTCATCGGAGAGCGCGGAGTGCTGAGCGACGCCGGCGCGCGTCGGCTGGCCGTGCTGCTCGGGCAGGTGGTGGTGGTGCTCGCCATCTGGCTGCTCACAGCCGCGTATCCGGAGAGCATGGCGCACGCCTTCGATCTCTCATTCCTTCCGCCGAACGCTCTCGCGTGGCTGCCACTCGGCCAGCCCGCGACGCTCGTTGCGGTCGTGGCGATCGCCGCGCTGGTCGCGCGTACGCGCTGGCAGCCGGACGGTGAGAATCGAGGCTTTCTCTGGGCGGCGATCGGGTGCGTCATCGCCGCGAGCGCGGGACCGGCGGGCGGGCGTGCGACGCTCCACCTGGCGACCGCGGGGCTCGTTCTCGTGGTCGCGACGCTCGAGCGCGTGTACGCGATGGCGTACCACGACGAGCTTACCGGCCTCCCCGCGCGGCGCGCGCTCAACGACGCGTTGATGCGCGTGGGCGGGACGTACACGGTGGCCATGGTCGACGTCGACCACTTCAAGAAGTTCAACGACACGCACGGGCACGACGTCGGCGACCAGGTGCTGCGCACGGTCGCCGGACGTCTGGCGCGCGTCGACGGCGGCGGCCGCGCCTTTCGCTACGGCGGCGAGGAGTTCGCCGTGCTTTTCGCGGGCAAGACCGCCGAGGAGAGCGCGCCGCATCTGGAGACGCTGCGTTCGGCGGTGGCCGGCGCGACCTTCACGTTGCGCGGCCCGGACCGGCCCAAGCGGAAGCCCAGGAATCCACGGGCGCGCAACGGCACGAGGGCGGGGCAGCTCGCCGTGACGGTCAGCATCGGCGCGGCCCAGGCGCGCGGCTCGGCTCTCCCCGATCAGGTGGTGAAGGCGGCGGACAAGGCACTCTATCGCGCCAAGGAAAGCGGCCGCAATCGCGTCGTGACGGTCGCGTAAACTCGGAGCGTGATGACACCTGCGACATCGAGAACGACGCGTTCGAAGGGCCTGATTGGAGCCGTCGCACTCGCCATTGTGGCGCTCGTGACCGCCGCGGCCGACGCGCATGCGCAGCGGTCCCCAGCCATTCGCCGGCTCGAGGTGGAGATCTGGGCGCGCATTGCCGACCGCGCGCGACGCTCGCACGCGCTGACCCTCGAGCACGGACAGTTCGACATCGTGCTCCCCATGAAGGGAGATCCGGTCGAGGTCAGAAGCATCGCATCGCGTGCCCACGACGCACTCGCCGTTGCCTCCGTGCGTCTCGAGCCCGGCGACACGCTCGTCGACACGCGAGAGTCGGAATTCACGGCCGGACGCTATGACCTGCGTATCGAGGACCGTGCCGGCAACTGCGTCGCCATCCACGAGGAAGTGCGACTCGCCGCCGACAGCACGATCGAGCGCGGCGCGAGGATGGAGGAGCGCTGCCGCCCGCTGTACATGGCGGAGGTCGTAGGGCGGGGGCGGCGGCTCGCGCGTCTCCCGCTCACGGCTGGACAGCTCACCGACCACTGGAGCGTCGCCGGCGCGATCACCGGCTGGGTCGACGTCTATGCCGACAGCGCCGTCGTCGTCGCCTCGACGCTCGCCCTCAGGGCGAGCTATCCGACCCCGGACACGCTGACCCAGCACGTCAATTCGATCGCGGTCGGCCTGGCACTCGGCGACAGCTCATGGAGCATCGTGCGCCGAAGCGTCGCGCGTCGCGTCGGGGCCACGCTGCGGCCCGGGGCGGAGTGGCACCGCGAGAGGCTGCGCTTCACCATTCCGCTCGATTCCACCTTCGCGTTGAAGGAGAGCTGGCCGGTCCTCGAGGTCATCCTCCGCGTCCGCCGGACCGAGGACAACCCGGACGGCCGCGCGTGGACCTACGCGCACGCGAAGAAGCCGTTCTTCGTCTTTCTCAGCGACCCTCCAGATCGCGCTCGCCGAGCACGTGCCGATGCGCGCGGCCCTTTCCCGGATTCAGCGTCGCGTCGTAGAAGCGCTCGCCCTTGAGACGCAGCTCGAGCACGAATGCCTCGAACTCGATCGGCGTCAGCTCGCACGCCACGCCCGGGATCAACCCCTTGAGGAGAGTCCGCCGGTCGGCGAGCGGCAACGCGTCCGCCTCGTCCACCAGTCGCCGCAACACAGGATGATTCAGCTCGTTCGTCTCGCCGCTCGTCGTCATTGCCGCTCCTGTTCGCCGTCGCTGCCCGCCGTCCTCTCCAGGAACAGTAGGGTAGCGGTGCAGCTCCCGTAACCGTCGCGCACGAATCCGCGCCCTGGCCCGGACGACGAAAGCCCTGCCTACAGTGACGCAGGCAGGGCTTTCCGGTGAACGGTGCAGCCGCCGTCAGCGCAGTGACGCCACCATGGCCGCTTCCGCCGCGCCGGTCTCGATCACGAACACGACACGACGATTCCGCTCGGCACCGGGCTCGTTGTGCGTCGCGCCGGGCGCGACCAGCCGTGTCTCTCCGTAGCCGACGCTGCGCAGCTGCGACGACGGCACACCCAGCGAGGCGAGGGTGCGGCCGACGTTGTCGGCGCGGCGGCGTGAGAGCGCGAGGTTGTACCGGTCGGAGCCCGCCGGATCGGCGAAGCCCTCCACGGTGATCGTCGCGGCGGGATAGTACCGCTGCGCCACGCGCGCGAAGCGCTCGAGCTGCGGGCGGTCGGTGGTGGTGACGGTCGCGTCGTCGAACGCGAAGGTGACCGGCATCAGGAAGCGGATGCCGTCCTCGACGAGCGCGATCTTCGTTCCGAACTGCGTGCGCATGCTATCCAGGTCGGCGCGCAGCGCGACGAGGCGCGCCGCCTGCTCGTTGTCGGCCTGGATGCGCGCCGCCCGCTCGCTCGCGAGGGCCGAGTCGGACAGTACGCGTGAAGCGGCGACCTGCTCGCGCACGAATCCTTTCGTGGCGCAGGCCTGCACAGCCAACGGCGCGGCGAGGATCAGGACTGCGCGAAGAGACTTGCGTTGATGCATCGGGTGCTCCGGTGTGAAGGTGAAGGAGGACGCCACAGGATAGTGAAATGCCGATCTCACAATCGTGATGCCGCGCACCCCGAGCGTGTGCGCCGCGTGGGATGAGCCCGCTATGCCGCGCGCCGCCCCGAAGTGTCGCGACTCGTCATGGGTTGATATGATGATGTCGCGGACGGTGATGTTCGGAACTTCGCAGAAATGGAATCCGGATCATCGCGGAACGCTTTCACAACGGCACGCCCGCTGTTGCACGGGGAGCTGACCCGAGAAGTCATCGGAGCGTTCTTCGAGGTCTATAACGCTCTACGGCCCGGCTATCTCGAGTCCACCTATGCCGGCGCCTTGGCGCTGGAGCTGACGGATCGCGGTGTCGCGTTCGAGCGGGAGCCCAGACTGGATGTGTTCTACAAGGGGCGTGTCGCGGGCGTGTACCGGCCGGACTTCTTCGTGGACCGTCGCGTCGTCGTGGAGCTCAAGGCGACGCGGGCCGTGGGAGACGCCGACAAGCGGCAGCTCGTACACTATCTTCGCGCAACGAACACTCGGCTCGGCCTGCTCCTGCATTTCGGCGCCGAAGCAAACCTCTTCCGGATCATCAACTCCGAGTACGAGCGAGCCGCAAAGCTTCGCGTGGATCCGCAAGCGAGAAGCGAGGATCCGCGTAGAGCCCGTTGAACTGCTTTATCGCAGATCTACGCAGATCGATCGCGGATCCACACGGACCGACTGTGAAGCCCATAGCCAGCCCAAAAAGTGAGTACCTGCTGGATCAGTTGGGGAAGACAACAAGGGCTGCTGTTTTCCGCGTGGCTCCGCGGTAGGTTCCGCGTGGATCCGCGATAAAGTCGTTGAACTTCTCGTGGGCCTTTGCGTTCACTATCAGATGGCTAGTGAGTTCCCTTCGTCCACTGTGCGAGCATCTCGATGGTCCTGACGATCGAACCCCATCCGCTCCTGCGTGCGGCTGCCTTCACCACGGCCTTCCCGCAATCGCTCGGCGAGCTCTCCACGCCGCCCGCCGTCCTGGCGCTGCTCGACGCCGACGCTCCCGCGCCGTTGCAGCGCGACGAAGCCGTCCGCGGCGCGGTGCGCGACATGCTCCGACACGGCGGCTACAAGCCGACCGGTCGCGGCAAGCCGGCGTCCGAGTACCTCGTCCGCGCCGCCTCCGAAGGCGCGCTCGGCTCCATCAACCTCGCGGTCGACGTCTGCAACGCGGTGTCGCTGCACAGCGGCCTGCCGATCAGCGTCGTGGATCTCGATCGCGCGCGCCCACCCTTCCGCATCGGCGTCGCGCCGACCGGGACGTCGTACGTCTTCAATGCATCGGGGCAGGAGATCGACCTGAGCGGGCTCCTTTGCATCTTCGACGAGGATGGCCCGTGCGCGAACGCGGTGCGCGATGCGCAGCGCACCAAGACGCAGCCCGCCACGACGAGAACGCTCAGCGTGATCTGGGGGTGCGCCGGCCACGAGGACCGGCTGCGCGAGGCCGATGCGTGGTACCGCGCCTTGCTTGCCGACACGAGCGCCACGACTGCCCGGCTGTGACCTTCTCTTCCGTTGCGCGTTTCGGATTCATGACACGCCAACAGCTCAGGCGCGCCAAGCGCGCCACCGCGCACGTCCTTCGTGAAGCCGTGCTGGTCGTCATCGCGCTGCTAGCGGTGATGGCGTTCGCCGGCTGAGACGAGACGAGTCGTCCTCAGGAGTACGCCCGCCCGACCTGGCGATACGGCACATCGCCGTCGTACCGCCCCGCGACGTGCACGTACTTCAACTCCTTCGATGCACCGATCTCGGAGGTGTAGTACCCGACGAGCGTCAGCTCCTTCAGCCACGGGAAGAACCCGCGCGGCTGCGGACCGGAGCGCCGCCGCCGCGGGCGGCCCGTCGGCGTGACGGCGGCTTCCCCCTGCATCGAGGTCAGCATGCCGACCTGCTGGTCGGGCGTGGCCTTGATGAACGTCATGCCGTGCGCCGTGTTCGCGCGCGCATCGACGTCGGCGAGCCCCTCGAGGAAGCGCGTGCGCTCGTCGGCGGTGAAGATGTCGGCGAGCAGGCCGTCGATGAATGCGTCCACGCGCGCGGCGCGTGCGCCCGGCGTATCGGTCGCCGGAATGATGTGCTCCGTGAGCGTGGCCAACAGCTCGCCCTGCTGCGGCGTGAGCACGCGATAAGGCGAGCCGGGCGCGGGCGCACGATAGCCCGCGCTGATCGCGCGCGCCACCGACGGCGTGACGGTGGTGCCCAGCAACACACCGATGGCTTTCAAGGCGTCGCGACGATTCACAGGGCACCTCGCTTGGACGCACCCACGGCAAAGGCGACCGCTCGCGCCGTGAGCGCCATGTAGGTGATGGATGGGTTCTGGCAGGGCGACGACGTCATGCACGCGCCGTCCGTGACGAACACGTTCGGCGCATCCCACACCTGATTGTGCGCGTTCAACACGGACGTCTTTGGATCCCGGCCCATACGTGCGGTGCCGTTCTCGTGAATGCCGAGCCCCGGTTCGGCGCCGATGCCGCCTTCGACGTACGAATCATAGGGCCGCACCTTCTTCAATCCGCAGCGCTCGAGCATCTCCGCCATCGACGCGGACATGTCCTTCCGCATGGCGAGCTCGTTGGGGCCCCACGAGCAGTTGATGCGCAGCTGCGGGATTCCGTACGAGTCGACCTTCTCGGCATCGAGTGACACCTGATTCTCGTGGCGGGGCAGCGTCTCGCCGAACCCGGTCAGTCCCACGTACCACGGTCCCGGGTCGCGCAGCTTCTTCTTCAGCGACACGCCGAACTCCGGGATGTCGTTGCCTCGTCCCCAGCTCGACCGGCCCGCGTCGCCCTCGATGCCGTAGCCGCGCAGGAAGCCGTCCATCTTCGTGGCTGCGCTGATATTTCGATAGCGCGGGATGTAGAAGCCGATCGGGCGGTTGCCGTAGTAGTAATGATCCTCGAACCCTTCGACCTCGCCCGACGCCCCGATCTGGAAATGATGGTCCATCAGATTGTGTCCCAGCTCGCCACTCGAGCTGCCGAGGCCATCGGGATAGCGCGACGAGCGCGAGTTGAGCAGCACGTGCGTGGAGCCGAGCGTGGAGCCACAGAGGAAGATGATCCGCGCGTGGAACTCCATCATCTCCTTCGTTTCGGCATCCACCACGCGAACACCGACGGCGCGATTCTTCTTCTCGTCGAAGATGACGCTGTGCGCCACACTGTATGGGCGGAGCGTGAGGTTGCCCGTCGCCGCCGCCGCGGGCAGCGTGGACGACAGGCTCGAGAAGTAGCTGCCGGTCGAACAGCCGCGCCAGCACGGTCCGCAGTAGTGACACGGCAAGCGGTTGCCGATCGGCTCCGTCAGCACGGCCGCGCGCGCAATCGTGAGGTGACGCTCGGGGTACGCCGCCTGGATCCGGCGGCGCAGGTCCTTCTCCACCACGTTGAGCGGAATCGGCTTCTGGAAGTGTCCGTCCGGGAGGTGCGCCAGACCGAGCTTCTCGCCGCTGATCCCCGCGAACTTCTCCACGTAGGTGTACCAGGGGGCGATGTCTGCATAGCGGATCGGCCAGTCGACGGCGATGCCTTCGCGCGCGTTGGCCGTGTAATCGAGGTCGCTGTGGCGGAAGGTGTAGCGCCCCCACATGAGCGACTTGCCCCCGACCTGGTCGCCGCGCACCCAGGTGAACGGCTTGTCTTCGACGTAGGGGCTCTTGGAGTCCTTGAAGAAGAAATGGAGATTCTCCTCGCCCAGAAATCCCGTGCGCTTCTGGATGAAGTAGTCCTTCTCCAACGGCTCGGGGTTGAGCCGGCCGCGATGCTCGAACGTCCACGGCGCCTTGTGCTCGGTGACGTATCCCGTGCCGTGCTCCAGAGGACGACCACGCTCGAGCACAAGCGTCTTGAGCCCTTTCTCGCACAGCTCCTTGGCGGCCCAGCCGCCCGAAATGCCGGAGCCGACCACGATTGCGTCGTACACCTGCGGAGCGCGCGCCACGTGCACCTGAATATTCTCCATGATCCAGCCGAGGGTGGGGACGAGCGAGAATGTCCAGCGAGCGCTTAACGCGCAAGGTGGGTGATCATCTGCTTTCCCGTTGCGCCTGTGGAACCGGCTCGTCGACCTCGTAAGCCGGCTGTCCTATCTCTGGACGCCACTCGCGATGTGATCCCTCTCATGAAGGAGCCGAATGCGCAGCAGAATATTGTGTCTCGCCATGGCTTCACTGGCTGTCGTTGCGTCCATCGCGCCCCGCGCGCGGGCCCAGGGCAACCTCCGAGGCATC
>JBJMNM010000051.1:0-6410 GCA_045804305.1 Gemmatimonadaceae bacterium
CGCTGGAAGGCGTCGAACTCTTCCTGGAGCGCGCGCGACTCGATCGCCGCCCTGGCCAGCACGCGAGTGGCCTCATCGAGCGCGAGCAGCGACGACGGATTCCCCGTGATGCGCAGGACATCTCGTTGGATCAAACGCTCGACGGTGGTGGTGCCGTCCATGAAGTCCAGGATCGCGCGCGCCGGTACGTGGACCTCGAGCGTCATGCCGAGGGCGCGCCAGCCAGCGCTCGCGATGATCCACCCGTCATGCGCGGTGATGGTGAACCGCTCGGTGTCCACGCAGTACTTCCCGGGTGCGCGCCGCAACAGGCCCGCGATTCTCGCATAGCGTTTCGGCGACTCGGCCTGCAGCGTGGCCAGCGCGCGCTGCACGTGGTGCAGCGTACCGACGGCGGCGCGGTGGCCGCCCCGCGGGCGCGATGCGAGGTCAGCGCGCAACTTCGGCGAACCCGCGGTAGGAGAACTCGCTGCCCGATCCGCCCAGCATGGTGCGCACGGTGTACTGGCCCACCAGCTCGGTGATCGTCGTGCTGCCGATGTCGTCAGGGCGCGGGATGAGAAACTGCATCGCCCCGTCCACGTCGAGCTCGATGTCCACCGAGTCGTCGCCGTCGTGCGCGTGGATGGCGATCTGTCGGGGAACGTCGTGCGGCCGCCCGGGCGACAGGAGCGCCACCACGCCCGGCACGCGCGGTACGGTCGTTCCCGTCAGCGTGCCGGAGCTGGTGATGCGCACCGCATCGTCGAAGAAGATCTGGCGGCAGCGCCTGCCCGTCCACACACCGAGAGCGTGATCGTGTCTCGTTGCCGCTCCCACGCCATTGCTCACCTGGCCGTACACCAGCGACAGCGCGTCGTCACGCGTGCGTCGGCCTCCCGCCATTCTCACCGGCGGCTGAATGATGTATCCCCAGTGCCAGGCCAGGCCACCGCCCCACTGCCAGCGGCCCCAGTTGTGGTCGTGGTAGCCGGTCGCGCCGTCGAGCCGGTATTCGCGCCCGCGAACGCACAGCGTGCCGTCGACGCGCAGGCTCGGCACGATGAACGTGTTGATCACACCGGCCAGGTTGTCCACGCGCAACGCCGCCGCGCGCGGCGTCCACGTCGCGTTTATGGCGATCGAACCATCCTTGAGCGCGCCGCGCACGAAGTAGCGATCCTTGCGGTACTCCACGGAATTGCCGCCGATGCCGAGCGCGATCTCTCCCGGCGTGAACCGCGCATCCTCGAATGCGTGCAGGTTCATCGTGCCGCACCATCCCTTCCCGGCCTGATGGAGCACGAGGGAGACACCGGCTCGCGCCTGCCTCGCGTCCCGCACGTCGCCGCCCAATGCAAGGTTGAAGATGCCGTAGAGCCCATTCCGGTCGTCGTTCAGCGTGAAGTGGTGCCATTCGCTGTACGTGCTTCGCTCGCCCGCATCGGTGGGCGGACGGCTCAGCGCGTCCCCCTCTTCCACGTCTTCGTCGTCGATGAATCGGACGCGCATCGTGTTCCTAACGGAGAAGGGAGGTGCGCCGGTGCGTCACGAGCTCGATCACCGCCGGTGCCGCATCACCGCCGTCATCAGCCGGCTCGCTCGCGCGCTGCCGGAGATGGCGTGCATGGCCACGAGCCGTCTGCTCGAGGTACCGCCATTCACCGCGGTGAGCGCGAAAGAACTCGAGCGGATGCGCGATCAGCCTGGCGATCTCCCCGCTAGGCGCGAGGAGATTCATGATCAGATGAAGATCGTTCGCCGGGGTCGGCCGGATGCTGATGCGCGGCATGTCGGAGCGCGAGTCGGTCATCGCAGGCCTCGCTTCTTCGGCCGGACCGACACTGCCTTCGTGGCTCGGCGCGCGAGGGTGGAGTGCTCGACCGGCCCGAGCACGGAGAGACGAAGCACGATGTCCGGCGCCTGAAAGCCCACGATGCGAATCGTCCCGCTGTACGTCTCACCTGCAATGAACGCCTCGTCGACGTCGATGCTCACCTCCACGATCACCGACGCCTTCGCTCCGATGACCGCCTGGATCGGGTCGAGCGTGACGTGCGTTCCCGTGAGCGAAGGGCCGTGCGCCGGCGCGAGCTCGCTCACGCCGAACGTGACCTGGACGGGGAAATCGTACTGATTGTCCACGGCAAACCGGCCGACGGCGCGCTCGCCCGGCGCGCTCTCCAGCTGCAGCTCGGTCGGTGCCGTCGACGCCGTCGGACCCGGCGTGGCCGCGGATGTCGCCAGCGGCTGAGCGCTTGCGCGCTCGGCCAGCGAGACCAGCTCGTTGAGCATCGCGGCGGTGTGGGCGTTCACGATCGCCGCCGATTCCAGCGTGAGCTGAAGGCTCCGAGCCAGGGAAGCCGAAGGATCCATCAGTTGGGCGGGCCCGGCCGCGGCCATCGTGGCCGTCGTCTTCACGAGCAGCGCCCCGACGCGAGTCGCGAGCTGCACGTTCTCGGCGACGCTCGTGGCGACGATCGATTTGAGATGCTCCACGAAGACTTCCGGCGACGTGGGCTCGAGCGGCGTCCTGGCCATGCCTCACTCCTGGGTGACGATGTCCGCGAGACTACTGATCCCGGCGGATGACGTACGCGATCATGTCCTGCAGGAACTGCTTGTGCGTCGTCTCCGGCAGGTCTCCCATCGCCGTCTCGAACTGGATGCCCGCATTCCGCGCGAAGCGGCGCGAGATGGCGCGCCCGTACTCGATGCAGTCGTGCTTGTGCATCGTCTCGACCACCCATCGGACATCGGGCTCCGTCTTGTCGCACCGGGCGGCCGACATGATGCGCAGGAGCTTGTGCCGCTCGCGGATCGACGCCCGCTGCATCAACGCGATCAGCATCAACGTGCGCTTTCCTTCCCAGATGTCTCCCGCGCTCTCCTTGCCGTAGATGTCCTGCTCGCCCGCCAGGTTGAGAACGTCGTCCTGGATCTGAAACGCGATGCCGAGGCAGCGGCCGAACTGCATCAGGGCCCGCACGCGGTCCGCGCGGGCGCCGGCGATGATCGCGCCGATGCGGCAGGGAGTGATGCAGGTGTACCAGCACGTCTTCTTGCGGGTCATCACGTAGTAGTCGTGCTCGGTCAGGTTCCACTCGCCCGTCTTCACCCAATCGAGCTCCATCGCCTGGCCTTCCACCGATTCACGCGCCATGCGCTCGATCTCGCGGAAGATGCGCAGGGTGCGCCCGAGGCCGATTACCTCCAGGTTGCCGAGCAGCGGCGTCATCGCCAGCACGCTCAGCGCGTCGCCGATGTTGATCGCGATGGCCAGTCCGTATTTCTGATGGATGGTCGGCTCGCCGCGCCGGTGGCTCGATTCGTCCTCGATGTCGTCGTGCACGAGGAAGGCATTGTGGAAGAGCTCGAGCGCGACGGCCGATGGGAGCGCATCGCTTCGACGTCCGCCGAACGCCTCGCACGTGGCGAGACAGAGAGCCGGCCGGAGACCCTTGCCGGCGCGCAGCGGATACTCGGCCAGTCGCGCGGCGAGATGCCTCTGGAAGCGCTTGGCGGCGATGATGCCGCTCATCTCCTCGATCACGGCGTCGCGGTACTGCAGCAGGCTGGACGCGAACGCGCGGTCGGCGTTCGCATCCGGAGCGGAGACCGCACGCGAAGGGCCCGCATGCGTCGCCATCGGGATGGTCGCGGTCGTCACCGGCGTGTGCTCGCGTCCACGAGTCCGCGCCCAGGCTCGTGCGCACGCACTTCGGCCAGCGCAATGGGAAACCACGCCGCGTAGCGCCCGGCGTTCGTCGTGACGTCGCGTGCGATCTCCTCGGGATCGCTCCACTGCCACGCCTCCACTTCCTCGCGGGCCGGCACGGGCTCGCCGTCGTACCGTGCGACGAAGATGTGATCGTACTCGTGCTCGATCAGGCCGCTGCCGACGTCAGCGCGATAGAGGAAGGTGGTGGAGGGCCGAAGCGGGCAGTCGATGCCCATCTCTTCGCGCAGACGGCGGCGCGCGGCGGCCTGTATCGCTTCACCAGGGCGCGGATGGCCGCAGCAGGTGTTCGCCCACAATCCACCCGAGTGATACTTGGTGCGAGCGCGCTGCTGCAGCAGCATGTTGCCGGCGTGGTCGAACACGAACACGGAAAAGGCGCGATGCAGCACGCCGGACAAATGCGCGCGCAGCTTCTCCTCCGTTCCGATCTCGCGATCCTGCTCGTCGACGAGAATGACGCGCTCTTCCATGCGATGCCCCGCGGCTGATACGGTCGTGCATCGCCGCAATCATACGGTCGTCGCGAGCGACACGCGAACATGAGAGTATTCTCATGTGGATGTTCTCATGTTCGCCGACGGACGGTGCGTGCTCTTGCTTCGATCATTCGGCGCTCGTATGGTGAGCGCGTTGTCTGTGCCGCACTCGGCCACGACGCCGTCGGCGCGATCTACCCCTCGCACGGAAGGGTCACATGGCTGACCAACCGAGCACCCGCCCGTCAGATCGCTTCCCCGAAGATCCGCAGGAGCGACTGAAGAAGTATCACCTTGACGGCCTCGTGAAGACGCTGCCCAAGATGCCGAGTGGAAAGGGCGATCTTCACTTCGATCCCGGGCGCCCCGACATGAAGCAGTACTACGTGGACGCGCCGGTGAAGTCGTTGGATGATCTCAAGCTCTGGATGGGGATCCCGAACGACCACATCGATCACAAGAAGCACTGGCAGCATCTGCGAACGGTCGCGGTGCCCAACACGAGCGGGCGGTCGCGTGGTGACGTGCTTCGCGATGTGCCGCCGTCCGTCATCGCCGACGCCGAGTACGACGTGCTGCACGCCTACGCGGATGAAGAGCTGCTGGCCCACCCGTTCTGGGGTGCGATCATGGACCGATTGCTCGAGCGATTGAATCACCTCAAGATTCTCGTGCTCGCGGATCTCGTCGTGCAGAATGGTCAGACGGTGACATTCTCCAACACGCCGACGGCGTTCTTCAATCGCGTGACGGTGTACGGGTCCGGAACGATCAAGTTCGCTGACGACTGCAAGCTGATCGCCGATGTGGTCGAGCATCTTCCGTAATTGACGACGTCTCGCGGCACGATGTCCGGCGTCGTTCACATCAACCGGAAATTCCCATGGCAATGTTCGAGGGTGTCGGAACGGATGGGGTGGCCGGAGCGCCGGGTACCAACGGCGCGCCGGGAAATCCGCCGCCGCCGAAGGCGCCATCCGGCGGGGTCGGAGCCACCGGCGGCTGCGACTGGAAAGGCTCACCCAGCTCGCCGGCGCCATCGGCCGGAGGCTTGGGAGCATCGGGAGTCATCGGCTCCAGCGGTGCAGCCGGAACGGGTGGCACTCCGGGCGGGACGGGCGGGAATGGGAGGATCACGCAGATCAACGCACGCGACATCACCGGCATCATCACGTTGAACTTTCACGGCGGAAAAGGTGGAGCGGGTGGGGTCGGTGGCGCTGGCGGAACGGGAGGGAATGGCCAGGATGCCGGAGACGGCGCCAGGGGTGGGGCGCAAGGTTGCTGGCCCCTGCCCGGGCCCGATGCTCCTGGAGGCACCGGCGGTCTTGGAGGTGCAGGCGGTGTGGGCGGCAGCGGCGCGGCCGGCGGTACAGGCGGGAATGGTGGTCAGGTGACGCTGATCTACAGCATTCTCAAGCCGGTGCCCAACTATACCGCGCAACCCGCGGACGGACTCAGCGCCGGCGCCGGTGGCGCGGGTGGGGCCGGCGGTAGCGGGGGTGCCGGGGGCACGGGCGGCAGCGCCGGAGGTGGGCCCATTCCCGGCCTTCCCGGTTTGACTGGTCCAACCGGTCTCTCGGGCTTCAGCTTCCTGGTGGCTGCTCCGCCGGGACTACTCAACGCGACCGTCACCGCCATTCCCGGGTGACCACCACCCTCAGCGGCTCGCTCGTCGAGCGGGCCGACGCCGAGGCGTTCTTCGACGCATGGCGCGAGCGATACGCCGCCGCGCCATCCGATCGTGACGGTGTGGTACTGCACGACCAGCTGCTCGCCGCCGCCTTCGACACCGCCGGCTCGCCCGTGCCGCGGCGGCGGCTCGCCATGTCCAACGCCGGCGTGCCGGTCGTGTATTCCCACAAGACCACACGCCGCGGCGGCGCGCCTCGCTTTCGCCTGCTCGCCGAGCCGGGCGGCACCGGCATCACCGTCGCCGAGCAGATTCTCCTCTCGCGCGACCTGCTCGCGCGCATGTCGCGCGACCTCGGTTGGCAGCGCGCGTGCGACCAGGTGAACGCCGTGCTGGACCAGCTCATCCCCACCGACGCCGATGCCGTCGCCGACTGGCATGGCGGCCTGGGGTTCGGGCTCGAGATCGGGGAGCGCGGCCCCGAGCTTCGGCTCTACTGCAACGTGCGGCATGGCGATCTCACGAGCCGATGGCAGCGCTTTGCCGACGCAGTCGGCGTGCTCGCCGGCGCGCGCGTCGA
>JBJMNM010000052.1:0-7800 GCA_045804305.1 Gemmatimonadaceae bacterium
CGCTGTGGGCGGAAAGCGATCGAGCACGCCCGTCGATTTCTGACGGCAAGCGCCCGACCGGTGTATGGCGCGGGATCGGTGCAACCGGCGACGATTGCGCCCCGTTTCCCTTGCGCCTTGAGTCTACCGAACCCGGCCGGATCGGTCAATAGTGGATTTACTGTCAATTAATAATACAGTGAATCGTGCCTTGATCTTCGGGTTCGCCTGAACCTCGGGCCGATTGGCGTATCGAAGGAGCGCGTCGCCAACCAGTTCAGGGGCGTGGGGCCTGATCTCCTCTCCTACTTCCGCGGTCAGACTGGCCGCCCCGAAGATGTCGCTCGTGTCCGCGAGCGCCAACGCCTGCTCCAAACGTTTGGCCGCCAACTCATAGCGGCCGTCCAGCATTGCAAGTTTGAGGGCCAGAGCCTCGCCCAGCTCCCGTCCCTGGAACCAATCCGTGCGCGATTCGAGAAAGGGCTCCACCTGCGCCGAGGCGGCCCGGGCGCTCGTCACCTCGCCCCGCGACAGCTCGCATAGCCCGAACCCGGCCCGCGCCCCCTGCTCCACCTCCGCCTGCCCGATGCGCTTCGCGAGCGCCATCACCAGCTCGTACGTCTCCCCCGCCTCCTGCATCCGCTCCCGGTCACGCTCCAGGTGCGCGATGTTGTACGTGGCATATAGCTGCAGCTCGCTGCTCTGTACCGCCGCGCAGAGCTGCAGCGCTTCGCCGAGATACTCGGCCGCCGCGTCGTACTCTCCGACACGCGCCGCCAGAACGCCAAGATTCAGCAGCGCCCGCCCTGACAACTGGATGAAGCCGGCCGTGCGCGCCTCGCTGGCCGCCGCGATCAAGGCCGATCGCGCGGCATCCCAGTCGTTCTCCAGCAGCCCGAGCACGCCGAGATTGTTGAGACAGCGCACGCGCCGCAGCGTGTCACCGAGCTCCGTGGAGATGGCGAGCGCACGATTGAACAGCGCGCGCGCTTTGGGCGCCGCCTCGAGCTGCACGGCGATCGCGAGACGGTTGCACGCGTCGAGGAGCAGCTCCGGATCGCCCGCTCGCTCGGCAATGGCGACACACTCCTCGGCCACCTGTTTCGCCTGGATCGGGTCGCCGAGCCGCCAGTGGGTCTGCGAGATCAACAGCAGGATCGCGGCACGCTCATTGTCCGCGTTCACTTCGCGCGCCTCGTCCTCCAGGGCGAGCAGGCCGGCGAGCGTGTCCTGTGCGGATTGGCCGCGCGCCATCCGGACGCGCATGCGCATGCCCTTCACCTTGAGTGCGCTCAACTGCTGACCCTGAGTCTCGTACCATGCGAGAGCCAGATCGCAGAGCGCCTCCGCCTCCTCGAATCGATTCGTCACCTCCGCCAGCGACGCCATTCGCACACGCACGTCGGCCACCGATCCCTGCGACGGCGCGGTGCGCTCGGCCGACGCCAGCAATGCGGCGGCCGCCGAGTTTTCATACAGCTCGAGTGCTTCATCGGCCGCCCGCAGCGAGTACTCGTGTGCCTCGGGTCCGAACCCAGCCGCGTCGTAATGCCGGGCGATCTCGGTCGCCGGCACGCCGCGCCGCGCCGCGAGCAGGCGCGCGGCCTGATGGTGCAGCATGGCGCGCCGGTCGGGTTCCAGCAGCGTCCGCGTGACTCGCGCCACCTCCTCGTGCGCGAACGCGTGCGTCCCGCGAACGCGCTCGAACGTGGGCGTCAGGAGCTCGCCCGCGGACAGGCACCCGAGTCCTTCGATGACGTCGTCCATGGGAAGCATGGTCATCTGCGCCAGCAACTCCTCGTCGCATTCGCGAGAGAGAATCGCTGCCGCCTCGAGCACCGCGCGCGCGTTGCCCGGCAGGCGGCCGATGCGGCGCGTGAGCAGCTCCTGCAGGGTGGTACCTCGCGGCAGCGTGTCCACCGGGCTCCAGTGCCAACGATCGTCGCGCAGGGAGAGGTGGCCGGACTCCTCGAGGTCGCGCAGGAGATGCGTCAGGAGCAGCGGGTTCCCCTCGGTGTGTCGATACACGTACGCGAGCAGGTCGCGCCCCACGTCGTCCGCCCGGATCGATGCCTCGAGCCATCGCTTGACGTCGTCGCGCGTCAGTCGCGTGAGACGGACCTCGTGGTGGCGCGGGCGCGAGGCCAGCCGCGCCCACCGCTCGAGTGTATCGTCGTACGACTCGCCCGTACGAAAGCTGAGCGTGATGAGGAT
This sequence comes from Gemmatimonadaceae bacterium, assembly GCA_045804305.1. Taxonomy (GTDB): domain Bacteria; phylum Gemmatimonadota; class Gemmatimonadetes; order Gemmatimonadales; family Gemmatimonadaceae; genus AG11. The sequence goes on from JBJMNM010000052.1 coordinate 2,194, forward strand.
TCGCTCGCTCTCGAGTGGAGGGATCAGGTACTCGAGCGCGTCCCACGACGCCGAGTCCGCCCACTGCAGCTCCTCGAGGTGAAGCATGAGGGGCCGCTGCTGTGCGGCGAGGCGCAGGAAGTCCGCGAGCTCCTCCATCAGATGCATCTTGCTCCGGCCGCGCGGCAGATCGTCCACGGCGCGCTCGAGCGACGCATCGAGCGAGGGAAGCTCGCGCCATACCCGGGTGCTCTTCACCGGAAGGCGTCTCACCGCTCGGAGCACGTCCCGCCACAGCGCGTACGGGGCGGAAAGCGTGCTCTCACGACTCGTGGCGACCACCAGGGACCCGCCGCGCACCCGCACCTCCGGCTCGAGCGAGCGAACGAGCGCGCTCGTCCCCACACCGGTCTCTCCGATCACCGCGACCACGCGACCCACGCCACGGACCATGTCGTCCAGGTAGCCAGTGACGAGGGCGAGCTCCTCGGTGCGGCCGACGAAGCGGCCCACGTCGAGCGTGTTGCGGCGGCCCGAAAACGCCAGCGCGAGGCCGTCGCGTCCAGCGGTGATGCGCGCGTCCCGCGCCACGCTCAGCAACTCCGGGAACGCGGTGCCGTGCACCGGCGCCGCCGCGATCCCGATCGACAGCGTGAGCCGGATGGACCGGTCGGAGGCGCCACCCGAGAACACGTGGGCCCGCGTCGCGGCGAGCAGCCGGAGCGCGACCGCCTCACCCATGCTCGCCGGCGCATCGAGGAACACGAGCAGCTCGTCACCGACCACCGCGACCAGGTCCGTGCCGCGCAGATTCCGCCGGACGAACAGCGTGAGCTCGCGAATCAGCGCGCCCGTCCGCGTTTCGCCGAGGTCGCGCCGCACTCCCTCCATGTTATCGGGGTGTACGGACCAGACCGCCCCCGACCGGACACCGAGGGCGGCGGCGGCGGAAACGGCGAGCTCGTCGAACGAGAGCTGCCGAGCAAAATCGTCGGCGAGAATGACGGGACTGATCACGCGGGCGGGCGGAGAGGTCGGCGGCGCAGAGGGCGTCCGAGCGGACGCGATCGAGCCAGCGCGCTCTCTACCCTACCGGGAATCCCGGCTTGTTGGCAAGACGAGCGGTGGGGAATCGTGGTCAATTAACCATTCGTCCGCTCCGGCGTCTGCAGCTTGAACGCCCGTCCTCTCCAGAAGGCCGCCCATGATCTCTGCCCGCCAGCTCGTCGTCGTTCCCCTCATTGTCATCGCCGCCGCGTGCGCTCCGGCGGGGAGCGGGATCCATTCGCCAGGGAGCCCCACGCTCGCGCCCTTGATCGTCGTGGCGCCCAGCGAGCCGCGAGAGCAGACCGCCGATCAGCAGGTGCAACAGGTGCTCAACCGCCTCGCATTCGGCGCGCGACCCGGCGACGTGGCTCGGGTGCGGGGCATGGGGGTCGACCAGTGGATCGCGCTCCAGCTCGCCCCGGACCGCATCGACGATCGCGCCACGGAGGCGGTGCTCGCTACATATGAAGAGCTGAATCAGTCCACCGGCGATCTCGTGGCCATGTATGCCGACGGCCAGCAGGCGATTCGCCAGATGCAGCGGCAGGCGGCGCAGCAAGGCGACACGAGCGCGCGGAGAGACCTGCGAGCCGAGCTGCTGCGACAAAACCCACAGCTGCGTGATCAGGTCCGCCGCAACCAGCGCATCATCGGCGACGTGCAGTCGGCCCGCCTCGCGCGCGCCGTAGGCAGCGAGCGACAGCTCCAGGAGGTCATGACCGACTTCTGGGAGAATCACTTCACCGTCTTCGCGGGCAAGGGGCTCACACGCCTTTTCATTCCCGCGTATGATCGCGACGTGATTCGTCCACGCGCCCTCGGGAATTTCCGGGACCTCCTCGGCGCGGTGGCGAAGAGTCCCGCGATGCTCTTTTATCTGGACCAGTGGCAGAGCGCGGCCGATTCTCTGCATCCAACGCTCGCGGTGGCGCGGCGCGGCATCGCGCGTCGCGTGGCGCCCGCGCAGCAAGCGCGCCCTCGGCGTGGGCTGAACGAGAACTACGCTCGCGAGCTGTTGGAGCTGCACACCCTCGGCGTCGATGGGGGCTACACGCAGCAGGACGTCATCAACGTGGCTCGAGCGCTCACCGGGTGGACGATGAACCCGCGGCAGGACGCCGAGTTCGTGTTCCGCCCCGAGATCCACGATGCGGGTGAGAAGGTGATTCTCGGGCATCGGCTTCCCGCGGGACGCGGAATCGAGGACGGCGAGGAGGTGCTCGACATCCTGGCCCGCGATCCGCACACGGCCCGGTTCATCGCGCGCAAGCTGGCCATCCGCTTCGTGAGCGACAATCCGCCGCCAGCGCTCGTCGATCGTGCCGCGCGACGTTTCGTCGAGACGGGCGGTGACATTCGGGAAGTCGTGCGCACGATCGTGACCAGCTCCGAGTTCTTCAGTCACGCCGCCTATCGCAGCAAGGTGAAGTCGCCCCTCGAGCTGGTGGCGTCGGCGCTGCGCGCGGTTGGCGCGGAACCGGATACCTCGATGCGCTCGGCGCGGCTCGTGGGATTTCTCGGCCAGCCGATCTTCGGGCATCAGGCGCCGAACGGGTGGCCCGAGACCGGCGAGTCCTGGATGAACGCGGGCGCCATCCTCAACCGGATCAACTTCGGGCTCGTGGTGGCTGCTGGCCGACTGCCGAATGCGAGTCTGACCCGCTGGTCCGAGGCGGAGCGACTCCGGAACGCGCCGCGCGAGGAACAGGTGGACGGTGTGGTGAACGCGTTTCTCGGCGGGCACGTGTCGCCGGATACGCGACAGATCCTGCTGAGCGGCGAGAACCCGATGGTGGCGCGATTGGCTCGCAGCGCCGACTCGACGGCGACGCCGCAGATGCCGGAGATGATGTCGTCGGGGGCGAACGGGCAGCGGAGTCCCGCCCCGTTGGGAGGGCTTGGCCAACCGCTGCAGCTCACTGGTCTGGCGCAGGTCGTCGGGCTGGCGATCGGCGCGCCCGAATTCCAGCGCCGCTGACGCGCCGTTCTATAAAGTAGAGGAGGTTACAGATGGACCGTCGAGTGTTCATGAAGTCGGGCGCGATGGCGCTCGTCACGATGGGGCTGAGTCCGAGCTTCCTGCGCCGCACGGCGTTCGGCGCCGACCTGCTGCGCGGTGCGGCACTGAATGGCGCCGCTCGCGGCAAGACGCTGATCTGCCTGTTCCAGCGCGGCGCCGCGGATGCGCTCAATATGGTGGTGCCGCACGGTGAGGCGGCGTACTACCGTCTGCGGCCCAACATCGCGATTGCGCGACCGGGAGCCGCTGGCGTTGCCGGGGCGGTGGACCTGGACGGATTCTTCGGACTGCATCCCGCGCTGTCGCCGATGAAGCCCTTGTGGGACATGGGCATCCTGGCGCCCGTGCACGCGGTGGGCAGTCCGAGCAGCACGCGCTCGCACTTCGATGCGCAGGACTACATGGAGTCGGGCACGCCAGACCAGAAGGGCACGCGCGACGGATGGCTGAACCGGTACCTCGCGCTGCAAGGCACCTGTGAGGCAGGCTGTGCGCACGAGGCCAAGCCGTCGCCCTTCCGCGCCGTGGCGATGACGCAGCAGACGCCGCGTATTCTCGAGGGGCCCGAGCCGACGATCGCCATGAACTCCCTCGACGAGTTCACGGTGCGCGCAGCGGGTCCGGCGGCGGACCGGCTCGAGGCGCTCTACCGCACCGGCACAGCCGACGTCGTGCACGCCGCGGGCGGCGAGATGTTCGAGGCGGTGAGGATTCTCAAGCACGCGAATCCGCAGTCCTATCAGCCGCGGAATGGCGTGACCTACCCCAACTCGCAATTCGGCAGCCGCCTTCGGCAGATCGCGCAGCTCATCAAGGCCGACGTCGGCGTCGAGGTCGCCTTCGCCGACGTCGGCGGATGGGACACGCATGTGAACCAGGGGGCATCGAACGGTCAGCTTGCCCAGCGATTCGATGATCTCGCGCGATCCATCGCGGCGCTCGTCGCCGATCTTGGCGACCGCATGGCGGATGTGACGATCATGACGATGTCCGAGTTCGGCCGCACGGTACGCCAGAACGGCAACGGCGGCACCGATCACGGCCACGCGAGCGCGCTCTTCGTAATCGGTGGCGACGTGAAGGGCGGCAAGGTCCACGGAAGGTGGCCGGGACTGGAGCCCGAGCAACTGTACGAAGGCCGAGATCTGGCGCTCACCACGGACTTCCGGTCGGTCTTCTCCGAAGTCGCCGCTCGACATCTGGGCGCATCGAAGCTCGAGGCGATGTTTCCGGGGTTCGATGCGCCGCGGGCTGGATGGCTGGGGGTGCTCTAGACCTGCTGCCGAGCGATAAGCGATAAGCTCGGTTCAGAAGTGGAAGATTCGTCGCAGCACCTTCCCGATCCCCTCCGCGCCTCGCTGCACCGCATCCGGCACGGTCTGATTGGGATCGTCCGGCATCGGCACCACGTCGTCCGGCTGCTGCTCGATGTGCACGTTGCACACTTCCGTTGGCTCGGTGCCTGGCTTGAAGTACTGGCGCTGGCGGATGGGGCACCATTCGCCAGCGAGCATGCCGGTCGTGGGATCGATCACGCGCATCGTCATGCCCGGCGGAGGGGACCAGCCGTTCGCGGACGAGGCTGGCTCACGCCAGCCATTCAGGTAGAAGTCCGCCCATGCCGGCGCCGCGAGATGTCCGCCGGAGGCGTGCGGGGCGATGGGGCGCGGCGTGTCGTAGCCGAACCACACGCCTGCCACCAGCGATGGCGTGTAGCCGACGAACCAGACGTCGTCGGCATTGTTCGTCGTGCCGGTCTTCCCCGCAACCGGCCCCTTCACGCCCATGTCGCGCACCACGCGCGCGGTGCCGTTGTCCACGACGCCCTGCAGCATGGACGTGAGCTGATAGGCGTCGCGCGGATCCATGACGGTGTCGCCGGGCGCGATCTCCGCGCTCCACAACACGGTGCCATCCGCGGCCTCGATGCGGCGCACGAGTCGCGGGTGCACGCGCACACCGCCATTGGCGAATGGCGCATACGCCGCAACCAGCTCCAGCGGGGTGACCTCCACGGCGCCGAGCGCCATGGCCGGGTAGGTGGACAGCTGACTCACGATGCCGTTGCGATGTGCCGTCTGGATCACGTTCGAGATCCCGACCGTCTGGCTCACACGCACCGCCGCCGCGTTCGAGGACACGGCAAGGGCCTTGGCGAGGGTGATCGTCCCGATGTAGCTGTCGTCGTAGTTGGCGGGGCGCCAGACCTGCCGGCCCTGCGCGACCTCTACCGGCTCATCGTCCACGAGGGTAGCCGGCGTCATGCCGGAACGAAGCGCGGCGGCGTACACGAACGGCTTGAACGCCGAGCCGGGCTGCCGCTTGGCGTTGAACGCGCGATTGAACCCGCGTTTGCTGCGACGGCCGCCCACCAGTGCGCGGATGTCGCCGGACCGTGGATCGAGCGCGACGAGCGCACCCTGCGCCGGATCGAGCACGCGACTGCCGGCATACTGGGTCTCGCGCGTGACGGCGACCGCCTGTCGCAGCACCGCGCGATCGGCCGCGCGCTGCGCGTTGAGGTCGAGCGTGGTGTAGACGGTGACGTCGCCGTTCTTCAG
>JBJMNM010000053.1:0-5900 GCA_045804305.1 Gemmatimonadaceae bacterium
ACGGGCGGCGACCTCATGGTCATCGAGGCGCTGCGCATGCCGGGCGCCGGACGCCTGACCGTGACCGGGCAGCTCGGCGACGTGATGCGCGAGAGCGTGGACGCCGCATTCTCCTACGTACGCTCGCGCGCCTCGCAGCTCGGCACTCCCGACTCCACGTTCAAGGAGTTCGACGTCCACGTGCATCTGCCCGCTGGTGCCATCCCCAAGGACGGGCCGAGTGCCGGCATCACCCTCACGCTCGCGATCGCGAGCGCGCTCTCCCAGCGTCCCGTGCGGCGCGACGTGGCCATGACCGGCGAAGTCACGCTCCGCGGCAAGGTGCTGGAGATCGGCGGCGTGAAGGAGAAGGTCCTGGCCGCGTATCGGGCGGGGCTCCGGCAGCTCATCATGCCGAAGTCGAACGAGAAGGATCTGCGCGACGTGCCGGACGAGGTGAAGAAGCAGGTCTCCTTCACCTTCGTGAGCACGATGGACGAAGTGCTGCGGCTCGCGCTCCTGCCCGCCGTGAGCGAGGAATCGCCGGACGGCCGCGCCGCGCTGTCGCCTCCGGAGACGTACTCGTCGCTGCCGGTGACCAGCGAACCGGAAGCGTCGGCGGTCAACGCGTCGTGATCTTGATGGCGGCGGCGTCGATGACGCCGCCGCTCATCGCATCGGGCAGGTCGGTGTAGACAATCAGCGCGCGGTCGCCGATGGTGCGCGGCAGAATCGAGATCGTGCGCCCCTTCGCCGCGAAGGTGGCGCCGCCGGCGCCGACGCTTCGCTCCAGCGCGCCGGTGCGCTTGGCGGTCGCGCGGGTGACCGCGTCGGAGAACTCCGCCGCCTCGAGCGGGCTGTCCCACACGCTCGCCCACACGATGCCACGGCCGCCGGGTCCCTGCACCACCATGTAGCGATCGCCGTCCCATCCCGCAGCCGCACGCGCGGCGAGCGTCTCGTCCTTGAGATGCTGATAGAGGAAGAGCCGCGTGCCGAACTCGCCGAGGTTGTTCTCGTAGGTCTTCGTCGCGCCGCGCGGCGCGGGAAGCGTCACGACGCTCGGCTCATCCGGCGTGGCCCCGAAGTACGCGTCGGTGTGGAGGATCTGCTCGGTCGAGCGTGGTATGGCCAGGAAAAGGTTGGCGGTAGCCTTCTTCTCCTTGAAGCGCTGCACGAAGTCCGCGCCGCTCAGGTACGGGAAGAGCAGCGATTCCTGGATGACCATCGGCGCCGTCGCGAACACCGGCATGGCGCTCTGATTCTCGCGGATCATCTCGCGCATGCGATCGCGCCCGCCCACACGAAGCGCCACGTTGTCCGAGCCGCCGAGCAGCATGGACAGTTGCTCGAACTGCGCCTGCCCCTCGATCACAGCCTGGGCGGCGCTGGTCCGGTCGTTGTCAGCCGTGGACTTCTGGATCGAGTCGAGGTTGACGTACTGATCCTGGAGCGCGTGCACCAGCTCGTGGGTGATCGTGATGCCGATGGTCTTGTCGTCGGCGCCCTTCACCACGTACAGCACCTTGGTGGCCGGATCGTAGTACCCGGCGACCTGCTCGGTGAGCACGGCCAGCAGGAACTTGCGCAGGTCCATCGAGTCGGGAAGCATGCCGAGCAGCTTGTACGCCGACTCCTCGCCGGCCAGCTCCTTCGCGGGGCTCGCTTCGTCGAACTTCCTGAGCAGGAAGTCGCGCACCTGGTCGCGCGTCCGCACCTCCACCTTGGGTGGTGCCTTGAACTTGAGCCCCGTGGTCTTCTCGAGCCGCGGGACCGCGTCGGCGACCTCGCTCGCATATGGCCCGTCGCCGGCGGGATTCTCGCGACAAGCGCTGACCAGCAGGAGCATCGCGAGCAGTTGTCGCGACCGACGCCCGTTCACTCCTCCCATTCCACCCTCCGTCCGGTCATCAGCCCCACCACCCGCGCCACGTCGTGGCCACGCACCACGATACCGTCTTCCTGTAACTGCCGCTCCAGCTCGATGTCCAGCTCCGCGCGCGACGCGCGCGTGGGCTCGGACGTGCCACTCGCCGTCGGCGCGGACATCGACATCGGCGCGGCGGCGCCGACCGGCTCGGGCACGGGTGGCTTGGTGAAGGCTGCCTCGAGCTCCGCGCCGAGACGCTCGAGCACCGCGAAGCCGTCCCGCGCGATACGGTCCAGTTGCGGAGCCGCCGCGGGACGCCCCGCGCTGGGTATTCCATGGCCCTGCCGGCCCATCTTCCGGCGCCGAGCAATCAACTCTTCCGCCCGCGTCGAGTAGGCGGCGGTCGCCTGGGTGTGCGCGCAGGCCTCGTCCAGGGCGTCGATCGCCTTGTCCGGACGGCGGCGGTCCGTGACCCAGAGATCGGTGAGCTCGATGGACGCACGCACCGCGGCGTCGGTGATCACCACGTTGTGATGGCGCGCGAACGACGGTACGCGGGTACGCAGGATCTCGAGCGTCTCGGCAGGCGAGAGCTCGCGCACGGCGATCTTCTGGAAGCGGCGCTCGAGCGCCGGGTCGCCAAGGATCCAGCGCTCGTATTCCTCGTCGGTCGTGGCGCCCAGCATGCGGAACTCGCCGCGCGCCAGCGCCGGCTTGAGCATGTTGGCCGCGTCCATCGCCGAGCCGCTCGCACTGCCCTGACCGATCAGGTTGTGCATCTCGTCCACGAACAGCAGCACGTCGCCCGCCGCGCTCGTCTCGGCGACAAGGGCGCGGAGGCGCTCCTCGTACTGGCCGCGATAGGTGGTGCCGGCGAGCAGGCCGACGGCGTCGAGGGACAGGAGGCGCAGGTCGCGCATGGCGAGGGGTACGGTGCCCTCGGCGATCCGCAGCGCGAGCCCTTCGGCAATCGCCGTCTTGCCCACCCCCGCCTGGCCGACGAGCGCGGGATTGTTCTTCCCCTGGCGCAGGAGAATGTCGATGGTGCGAGCGATCTCCTCGTCGCGGCAGCGCACCGTCTCCAGCCGGCCGGCGCGCGCGTCAGCGGTGAGGTCTCGGGTAAACCGCGCGAGCGCGGGAGTATCGGAAGGCCCCGAAGGGCGTGCGTCGTCGATCATCGGATCTGGGAAGGTATCGGCGGTGTCGGGTACGTGGTACCTGATACCGCGCCGACCGCAGCTCAGATCCCGAGAAGAATCCTGTCGATCAACCGATCGCCCCACAACAGCATGATCACCGCGGCGGGGGCAAGGAAGACGCCGAACGGCACGAGCGGCATCTGCACCGGTGGCGCGCCGAGCGCGAGCTCGGTCTGGTTCGTCACACGTCCGCGTCGCACGAGCGCGATGGGGAATACGACGAGCAGGAACACCAGTGCTCCGAGGGTTGCACCGAGAAACACGGTGGCGATGGCCTTGCCGGGACCGAGCGCGGCGCCGACGAACGCCATCAGCGTCATGTCGCCCATGCCCATCGCTTCCTTCTTGAGCGCCACCTCGCCCAGCCAGCCGATCACGGCGATGAAGCCTGCGCCCGCGCACGCGCCGATGAGGGCTTCGTACGGCCCAGCGAACAGAAGTGTTTCGCCGAGGAAGGGCGCGACGAGGGCCGTCCCGAGCGTCCAGAGCAGTCCCGTGACGGTAAAGCCATCGGGGATCAGGTACGAACGCAGGTCAGTGAGCGCGATCCCCGTGAGGATCGTGAGGAACACCGCGACGCGAAGCGCCGTGAAGCTCGCCCCCCAGCGTGCGAAGCAGAACGCCCAGAGCAGCGCGACCGCCAGCTCGCCCAGCGGATAGATCGACGAGATCGACTCGTCGCAGCAGCGGCAGCGCGCCCGAAGCGCGAGCCAGCTGAAGACCGGAATGTTCTCGAACCACGCGAGCTGATGGCCGCAGTGCGGACAGCGCGACCGCGGACGCACCACGCTCTGTTCCGCTGGCCAGCGCGCCACGCAGACGTTGAGAAAGGAGCCGACGCACAACCCGATCAGGAAGGCCGACGTCGTGACGAGAAAGGATGGGATCACGTGCGGAGCTGATAGAGAAGAATACCGGTCGCGACTGCCACGTTGAGCGACTCCACCTTGCTGTCGATCGGCAGCGAAGCGAGCACCTGCACGCGGGCGCGGGCCTCGGCGGAGAGTCCCGCCCCTTCGTTCCCAACCACCAGCCCCAGGCGATCCGGCGGCGACAGCTCGTGGAGCGACGTGCCGCCCGCGTCGGCCCCCCAGAGCACCAGCGCTTCGCGCTGCCGGAGCTGATCCACCGCGTCCCAGGTCGCACCGAACGCGGGGATGTGGAATCCGGCGCCCATTGCACTACGGACGACTTTGGCGTTCCACAGGTCAACGGTTCCCGGCAAAGCGATGACGGCCGCAGCGCCGAGCGCCGCGGCGGTGCGCAGGATCGTTCCCACGTTCCCGGGGTCTTGAACGGCATCCAGGAGGACGAGGCGGGTTTTCGACCCGAGCCGGAGGCGGTCGAGCGATCGGTCTGGTATCTCGGCGATCGCCAGCACTCCCTGCGGCGACTCAGTCTCGGCAGCGCTCGCGAACTCGAGGGCGGTCACCTGCGCGACGTCGATGCCGCGCTCCTGGAGCAGCTGAAGGAGCGCGGCACCGCGCGGTGCCTCGGCAAGCTGCGGAGCAACCAGGGCACCGCGCAGCGCGAGGCCCGAACGGACCAGCTCCTCCACGGCACGGACGCCTTCGGCCGCGAACAACTGCTGGCGCTCGCGCGCTTTCCGACGCCGGAGGTCGCGAGCTAAGGTGAGGAGCTTCAAAGTGTTAGAAAATTACCTGGCGGGAATGGGTCTTGCTCAACTCGCCCGCGTCCGCTTCACCGAGAGAGACCGATGAGACGAATGATGGCCGGCGTCGCGCTGGCGATAACCATGACGGCGTGCGGAGTCTCCACGCAACAGGAAGTCGAGATGGGGCAGTCGTACGTGCAGCAGATCAATCAGCAGCTGCCGATCGTACAGGATCCCGAGCTCAACCGGTACATCAACGTGCTGGGAGACTCGATCGCGGGGCTCACGTCCCGCACCGACCTGCCCGATTGGCACTTCTACATCGTGGACAGCAAGGAAGTGAACGCCTTTGCGGTGCCCGGCGGCTTCGTCTACGTGAATCGTGGGCTCATCGAGCGCACCAACAAGATGGACCAGCTGGCGGGCGTATTGGGCCACGAGATCGGTCACGTCGTGCGTCGGCACTCCATCAAGCAGATGCAGCAGCAGCAGGGCGCGAACATCGGCGTCACGCTGGCGTGCGTGCTCACGAGCGTGTGCAACAACCAGGCAGGCCAGGCGGCGATCCAGGTGGGCGGCACTGCGCTCTTTGCCAAGTTCAGTCGGGGCGATGAGGCCGAGGCGGACGAGGAGGGCGTGCGGAACACCATTCGCGCCGGCATCAACCCGAACGGCATCCCGGAGATGTTCCAGATCCTGATCGACGAGCGGCAGTCGAATCCGTCGAGCGTCGAAGGGTGGTTCGCGACGCATCCGCTGGAAGAAGATCGCATCGCCGCTACCAGGGCACTGATCGCCCAGTACGATCCGGCGATCATTCGCTCGCTCTCCACCGACTCGCGGAACTACCAGTCGTTCAAGGCGCGGCTCCGGCAACTGCCGCCAAGCCCGACGCCGCGGCGGTAGGGGGCGTGAAGGCGTGAAGGCGTGAAGGCGTGGGGCGTGGGGCGTGGGGGGATACGTGCACCCACGACTTTGTCATCCCGCAGGAGCGAGCGGAGCGAGCGAGTGTCGGGATCTACTCGGTAGAGTGACTGGTCGAGGAAGCTGGATCCCGACACTCGCTTCGCTCGTGCGGGATGACATTGTCCCGAGGACGCCCTCACGCCCCACGCCCCACGCCCCACGCCCCACGCCGTCACGACCCAAGCGGCTTGCCGCAATTCTGGCAGAACTTCGCGCCGGCCGGATTGGCGGTGCCGCACACCGGGCAGGTGACCGTGGCGGGCGCCATCTG
>JBJMNM010000054.1:0-4937 GCA_045804305.1 Gemmatimonadaceae bacterium
CGCGAGGGCCTGCTGTTCGGTGGCGGTGGGGGCGGGACGGTTGAGGATTCCCCCGCGGACGACGCGCACGGCGCCGCCCAGCAGGACCACCATGGCCACAAACGCGAGGGCCTTCTGTTCAGCGGGCGTCGGCATGGGCGCAAGATGGTACCGAGGCACCCAGAGCCATCACCGTTCCGGCGCGCTCTTCATCCAATGGCCGCCCTTGGAACGCCGACAACAACAAGGCAGGACTTTTGGGGTCGACGGGATGTGAGTCGCGCCCGAGGCGAGCTCGCTTCCGATGGCTTTCTCTGTGTGCTCTGTGTTCTCTGTGGTTCAATCGCTGTTCAAGAGCATTTATACCACAGAGACCATAGAAGGCACAGAGCCGCCTGACAGCAACGACAACGAATGCAGGGAACAGGCGGAAGCGTTGCTTCCGCTCGTTCCCCATTCCGTTGTCGTTGTCGTTCCCCTTGCCGCAGTGCGTCCGATTAGTTGTCCTTGATCAGGGAAAGCGCCACGTCGCCGACGATCTGAAGGCTCCGCTCCGAGATCTTGTCCATCGTGTCCAGCAGCGTGTGGTGATAGTTGGGATTCGGACGGCCGCCGGAGTCGCGCGGTCCGTAGTCGATGTCCACCACGTCGATCACGCGGAGCCCTTTTTTCAGCAGGGGGAGGTGGTCGTCCGTCACCTCCTGGCCGGCTTCCTGGATGAAGTACTTGGAGTAGCCGAGCTCTGCCGCCTTGCCCCAGACTCGGCTCACCACTTCCGGCGCCTGCACGACTGAGAAGCCTTCCTGATAGATGTTGAGGTCCTTGTCGGCGATCATGTCCCACAGCACGCCGAAGATCGGCCGATAGTCCGGCGACGGGAGATGCTCGGCGAAGTACTGGGAGCCGAGGAGCACGTCGGACCAGGGCGGATCGAAGCTCTTGCCGTAGTCCTCGCCATCCACGAACAGCAGATCGACTCCCACGTTGGGAGCTGTCTTCTTGAGCGCATCTCCGAGCGCCACGAACAGGCCGACGCCGGACGCGCCGTCGTTCGCGCCGAGGATCGGCGAGCCGCGGTTCCCGAGCACCTGGTCGTCGTCGGCGGTGGGGCGCGTGTCCCAGTGCGTGACGTAGAGGATTCGCTGGGTGGCCTGCGGGCGGAAGCGCGCGAGGATGTTCCGGAGCGGCAGCTCCTTGCCGTCGAGCGTCTTGTGGGTGAATCGCTGCTCGATCACCGTATCGGCGCGCTGCTTCATCATCGCGACGATCCAGTCGCCGGCCTTCGAGGCCTGCGGTGTGCCCGGCACGCGCGGACCGAACGCGACCTGGGTCTGCGTGTAGCCCATGGCCGCCCTCGCGTCGAACTCAGTCTTGGGACCGGAGGCGCCGGGCAGCAGGTCACACGCAGTCAGCGCGGAGAGCGCGGCCAGCAGGAGAATGGGCATCCGCACGAGCGGCCCTGGGGTAGTAGGTAAGGATCGAGCGCAGTCGTCCGGGCAGTGGACTCGATCCTGGTCGATTGTTGTCCGACTGGAACCTAAGTACGGAGTTGCCGTACCGCGATTCGGTGGGATGGGCTTGGTTTACGGGCACTCGTGACTCGGTGTGGGTATTCAGTACGGGCTACCGCCCGACCACCACACGCAGAATCCACGCAACACTTGAATTTCACCTCGCACGGGGTGGAATTTATCATCCGCGGCGCACGCGACAACTCCGTGCGAGTGTTGAAGTTCCGCGCCTCGCCGCGCTCCTCGGGACACGACGTGAAGATCCTCAGCAAATACGTACTCAAGGAACACGTCGGACCGCTGACGTTCGCGCTCACCGCGCTGACGTCGCTGATGCTGCTCAATTTCATCTCGCGACAGTTCGGTGAGCTGGTGGGCAAGGGGCTTCCGTGGTCGGTGATCGCGGAGTTTCTGCTGCTGTCCGTGCCCTTCACGGTCGCGCTCACGGTGCCGATGTCGGTGCTCGTGGCGGTGCTGTACGCGTTCAGCCGGCTGGCCGCCGAGAATGAAGTCACCGCGCTCAAGGCCAGCGGGGTGAGCCCGTGGCGGCTCGTGTCGCCGGCGATTGGCGGCGGTGTGGTCGCGTCGCTCGCGTTGCTCGCGTTCAACGATCAGGTGTTGCCGCTCGCCAATCACCGACTCAAGACGCTGACGGAAGACATCCAGCAGGCGAAGCCGACCTTCGCGCTCAAGGAGCAGGTGATCAACCCGATCTCCGAGGGGAAGTTCTACCTCAAGGCAGGCAAGATCGATCGTGAGGGCGCCACGGGACGCATGAAGGAGGTCGTGATCTACGATCTGGCCGATCCCACGCAGCGGCGCACCATCTACGCCGACAGCGGCCGCATCGCGCTCGCGCCCAACCGCCGCGACATCAACCTCGACCTGTTTCACGGGGAGATGCAGGAGGTGGCGAGCGACAAGCCGGGCCAGCTCAATCGGCTGTTCTACGACCACGACCTGATCCGCGTGCGCGACGTCGCGCGCGACTTCCAGAAGACCGACAGCCAGACGTCGTCGAAGGGCGACCGCGAGATGAGCGTGTGCGAGATGCAGCGGCGGCTCTGGCAGGCGCAGGGCACGTACGTGCAGGCCGAGCGCGAGCTCGACGACGTGCGGAATCCCAGGTCGATGAACGAGCCGCGGTCGGAGCCGAGGACGACGATTCCGGAGCCGCGCGGCCTCGGCTGGCTCTATTGTCGCGCCGTGAACGGACTGGTGAACGTGCGCAAGGCACATGCGGCCGTGGTGGATCCCACCGCGCTGCATCGCGTGACACCGCAGGACACGGTGGCGCGGCGCGCCACGGTGCGGGCCGCGCCGCGCGTCACACCGCAGGTGAAGTTCACCCCGGCCCCTGCCCGGACTCCCGCCGCGTCCGACTCGGCGCGGATCGAGCAGATGCGCCGGGCGATCAGGGCGCAGCCGGATCTCGTGGACAAGACCGCGATCGCCGCGCGCACCGCCGAGGCGAAGATGCGGCTCGACATGGCGAAGCTGAGCCGCAACCGCTACGACATCGAGATCAACAAGAAGTTCGCCCTTGCCGCGGCCTGTCTGATCTTCGTGCTCCTCGGCGCGCCGCTCGCCGTGCGCTTTCCGCGCGGGGGCGTGGGACTGGTCATCGGCGTGAGCCTCGTGGTGTTCGGGCTCTATTACGTCGGGCTGATCGGCGGGGAGTCGCTCGCGAACGCCGGCATCGTCCCGCCCTTCTGGGCGATGTGGGGGACCAACACCATCCTGGCCGCGATCGGCGTGTTCCTGCTCCTGCGGATGGGGCGGGACACGACGTCCAACCGCGGCGGCGACTGGAGCGACCGCATCGATGCGCTCAAGGCGCGGTTCGGGCGCGGCCCACAGGCCGCATTGCGTCGAGAAGGCGCACCATGACGCGCCATCTCGTGCGGCCACTCGACAAGTACGTGTTCGTCGAGTGGCTCAAGATCTTCGTCTCCACGGCGATCGGGCTGCCGATCCTGCTGGTGATCATCGATCTCACCGACCACTTGCCACAGTACCTGCAGCGCAACATTCCTCGCGCCGACATCGCGCTGAGCTATGTGTACTGGATGCCGCAGTCGATGTTTCTGGCGATGCCGGCGGCCGTGCTCTTCGCCACCGTCTTCTCGATCGGGAACTTCACCCGTCATTCGGAGATCACGGCGGCCAAGGCCTCGGGGATCAGCTTCTACCGGTTGACGGCACCGATCCTCATCGGCGCGCTGCTCGCGGCGTGCCTCGACATCGCGATCGCCGAGGTCGTCCCGATCACCGACGCGCGGCGCAACGACCTGCTCCAGGAGAACAGGGTCCAGTCGGGCACGCAGCGCTACAACTTCCCATATGCCGCGGAGTACGGCCGCGTCTACAAGGTGCAGGCGCTCGACGTCACCGCCGGCACGTTGGAGAAGCTCCAGATCGAGCGCCGCGGGAAGGGGACCGATTATCCGACGGTGCTGATTTCGTCGGCGGGCGCCCGGTACAAGCCGGACTCCGGGTGGATGATCCAGCCGGGCGAGATGCACATCGTGCGCGACAGTGGGCCGGCGATGGACTTCAGCTTCACTTCGTTGCACGATCGGCGCATGACGGAGAAGCCCGCCGACCTGATGGCGAAGCCCCGGTCGCCGCAGGAGATGCGATTCTTCGAGCTGTCGCGGTTCATCCGCTCGCTGGAACGGTCGGGGGGCGACGCCAACCTCCTGCGCGTGGAGCGCGCGCTCAAGATCGCCATTCCGGTGACGTGCCTGGTGATCGCGCTGTTCGGCGCGCCCCTTGCCACGAGCACCCAGCGCGGCGGCACCGCCTACGGCATCGGCTTGAGCCTCGCGACCACCGTCACCTTCCTCATGCTCATCCAGCTCACCAAGGCCGTTGGCGGGAAGAATCTCATCGCGCCCGACATCGCGGCGTGGCTGCCCAACATGCTGTTCGCGCTGGTCGGCCTGGTGATCCTCGCCCGGGTGAAGACGTGAGCATGCTGGATCGGCCAAGCGGGGAGGTGCGGGCGACCGAGACCTTCCCGGCCATGCAGCGTGGGGGCATCAAGTTCTTCCGGCGGATGACGCGGGGCTTCATCGCGTTCTTCCGGCAGATCGGCGCGCGCGGCTATTTCCTGCGCGACATCGGGCGCGCGTTCGGCGACCCGGCGACGTTCGTTCCCGAGACGATTCGCCAGATG
The DNA here is from genome assembly GCA_045804305.1 of Gemmatimonadaceae bacterium. GTDB lineage: Bacteria > Gemmatimonadota > Gemmatimonadetes > Gemmatimonadales > Gemmatimonadaceae > AG11. The sequence continues at coordinate 4,672 of JBJMNM010000054.1, forward strand.
CGCGGGATCGGCGTGGACTCGCTGCCGCTCACGGTGATCGTCGCGGCGTTCATCGGCGGCGTCATCGCGATCCAGACGCGGTACCAGCTCTTTCCCGGAGTGCAGCTCTCGATCATCGGGCTCTCCACCCGGCTCATGATCGTGCTGGAGCTCGGCCCCCTGCTCACGGGGCTCGTGCTCACGGGACGCGTGGGCGCGCGCATGACGGCGGAGATCGGGACGATGCGCGTCACCGAGCAGATCGATGCGCTCGAGACGCTCTCGTA